>CAZEUI010000040.1:0-7015 GCA_964515625.1 uncultured Candidatus Saccharibacteria bacterium | reverse complement strand
GTGATGTGGCAGGTGAAAATGAACCTTTCTTAGAAGTTTTTGCTTTTGACCATTGTGGAGAACTAGATGTCGAGTTTTTTGAAAAAGAGATTGCTCTAGTCAGGAGGATAGATAGTACTAGACAAATCCTCGTTACTGACAGTGGTAATATAGGGACTTGGAACCAAGCTTATTCTTATGGAGATGTGTTTGGTACTAGCGTTTATGTGCATTTCTGGAATCCAGAATTGGGTCAGTTTCGTACCTTTATACCTGCTTGGTTTTATCGAGTTAAAGATAATTTTATGGCAGCTATTCATGGTAGAAAACCCTCAATTTTAATTGAATTATCCGCAGAACCTTGGTTGTTAGAGCCTATTACTGATGTGTCCTTAGATATTCAGTTTACTAGAATGAATATAGACAAATTTGAAGATATCTTAAACTATGCCGAAGAAACTCGTTTTAACACTCAGTACCTCTGGGGAGCAGAATGGTGGTATTGGTTATTATTACAGGACGAGCCCGAAATGTGGGAAAGAGGACAGAAATTATTTAATAATGAATAACTAGTTTTAATAAATAGTATAAAAATTATATAATGAAAGTCGATAATGACTAATCAATTTTAATATGAGTTTTTTCAGATTCGCTTTCTCTTTCCTTTATGTTCGCAATTGGCATAATGGTAAAATGGAACTTTCACGACCGCGACTCACTCTTTTTTTGACAGTAATCTTCTTAGTAATGCTTGCTCTGACAATCATTACTATATTACAAGCTCCTGTAGTGTATTTTGCTTTATGAAACGATTCTTCATAATCAGTATTATTATATTTACACTTTCCTTGCTGGCAGCTGTTACAGTTTGGTTTTTTGTGATGAAATATAGTTAGTTCTAAGCTAAAAGTTAGTAACATTTATTGCATGGACGTACAAACAGCGTATACTGTAAGTAATTAAATTTTATATATGCCTGTATCTGCTCGATTTCGTGCTGTTCCTGACAAGGACAAAGCATCATTAATAAGAAAATTAGTAGAAAATGGAACTCCTGATTTTGACTACTTTTATCTCATAGGTTCTTCAACCCTAATGGCAACATTAGGATTATTGCTTGATAGTGGATCAATTGTGATTGGAAGCATGCTTATTGCACCCCTCATGTACCCAATACTCGGTGTTTCTTTAGGTTTGGTAATGATGAGTGATAATACGTTTTTGCTACAACGTTCAATATCTACTCTGGTAAAATCTCTTGCCGCAGGATTAGGTTTGTCTGTCATTGCTGCCTTTTTCTTTGGTAATGAAGCTATGTATCAATCTGCAGAAGTAATGTCTCGTACAGTTCCAAGCCATCTTCACCTTCTCGTTGCTATTGTTGCTGGAGCTGCTGTTTCCTATATGTTGGCTAAGCCTGAATGGGGTGAAGCATTACCCGGTGTTGCGATTGCTGTTGCCCTTATTCCTCCTTTAGCATCCATTGGTATAGGTATTGCAGCTGGAAGTGTGGTTATAATTAAGGGTGCTACGATGATTCTCTTCTTGAACCTTTTTGGTATTATCTCAGCAGCAGTTGTTATATTTTTGCTGATGAATCTTTCTGAGAAAGAATATATCGCTGAATCAACACTAAAGAAAGAAGATGAAAAGACTTTGTCAGAGAATAAAATAATTGCTGAAGTTGATGAGCAGATTACACTGAGTAGGAAAACTACGGTTATTAGAGAGGATATTATTGCTGAAGATTAAACGATATTATTTATATGATAAAAACATTTGCTAAAAAGAAGAGTCTGATATATTTCGTTTCTGCACTACTACTTACTTGGGTCTCTTGGACAAGTTTGGCCGCAGCAGAATCTGTTATGCGTGGCGGTGAAACTGTTTCACTGGCGGAAGAGCATGTCGTCGAGGGTGATTTTTATGCAGCAAGTGGAAAAGTTAATATCTCAGGTTCAGTTGAACAGGATTTGCTCGTGATTTCTGGTCAGACAACCATCAATGGAACTGTTGGAGAAGATGCTTTTTTGATTGGCGGGCAAGTTGATGTGCATGGACCGGTTAATGATGATCTTCGTATTATTTCCGGCAACATCACTATCGCTGATGTTGTTGCAGGTAACGTTATGGTTGTCGGAGGGTCTGTTAACATTCTCTCGACAGCCTCTATTGAAGGTGATGTTCTTATTTTTGCAGGCGAGGTCATGATTGAAGGTTATGTTGGTGGAGATATTGTGGGTACAGCAGGGAAGTTGAGAATAGATGCTCCGGTAGCTGGTAATGTAGACGTGACTACTGAAAATCTAACTCTAGGCGACCGAGCTAATATTGAAGGTACCGTCCGCTACACAAGTACACGTCAGCTTGTTCAGTCTCTTAATGCGATAGTTGTTGGTGAAGTTGTACGTAATGATATCCCTCTTCCTAATGACACAAACTTTTTATCAGCCTTTGCTCCACTCCTCTTTCTTCTGTTTTCAGTTCTAGTTTGGTATTTAATTTCCCGTCATTCATTAAATCTTGTCAGTAAACGTGCTGTAGATAAGGGTTTACGAGCCTTTCTGATTGGTTCTGTAGTTCTCATTATGAGTCCTGTGGCGATTAGTATTCTAATGGCAAGTGTTATCGGTGTTATTGTTGGAATGGTCGCACTGCTTAGTTATTTACTGATAATCTTGCTCAGTATTATCTGCCTGCCTGCAGTGTTAGGAAAGATGTTAATGATGGCATTTAATCAACCTTATTCCAATGTTTCATTAATTATTGTGATTGTTGGAGTATTAGGAGTTGGTGTCTCAATGGTTCTTCCTATTTTTGGTTTACTAATATTCCTTCTCTTAATGATTGTTTCTATGGGTTCAATGGTCGATTTAATCATCGAGCCTAAGTAAATCAATTTATTTAGGTCTACATAAGTAAATCCAATATGAAACCAGTTGCCTTTTTTGACATAGATGGAACAGTTTTTCGGTCAAGCTTGTTAATTGAATTGGTTAAAAAATTAGTAGAAGAAAAAATTTTCCCGCAAGAAGCTTCAGATCAATATGAAGCAGAGTATCTAAACTGGAGGTCACGTGAAGGTTCTTATGAGAAATATATTGATGCTGTTATTGCTTCGTTCCTTAAGCATATTAAAGGTGTCTATTATGGTGATTTTGCAGATATAGGACGAGATATTGTTGCTGTACAAAGTAAATATGTCTATCGGTATACTAGAGATTTAATAAAACGTCTGAAGGATGATGGGTATTATATTGTCGCTATTTCCCAGTCACCAAAAACTATCTTAGATGAGTTTTGTGACCAGTATGGCTTTGATAAAGTTTATGGTCGCATCTACGAGATTGGACCTCAGGACTGCTTTACCGGTAAGATTATTGATGAACATTTGATTCAGAGTAAGTCAAATATAGTCAAACGAGTTTTTGATCATCATCCAGAATTAACAGCTAAGCATTCTATTGCATTAGGTGATACTGAAGGTGATATACAGCTTCTAGAAGCCGTGTCAGAAGCTATATGTTTCAATCCTAATAAAATATTGTATAATTATGCAAAACGCGCTGGTTGGGAAGTTGTAGTAGAGAGAAAAGATGTTGTTTATTATTCAGGAGAGCTCTAATTAAATTATATTGTTTATGAAAAAAAGACTGGAGTTAGATGAAGAGAAAGCAGTAATGTCTGGAGTTTTGTCTGGTTTGGCTAAATATTTTGATCAAGATCCAGCCTTATTTAGAGTGTTTGCTATTATTTTTTTGGTTTTAACAGGTATTTTTCCAGGGCTCTTTATCTACTTAGCTGCTTGGGTAGTGATGCCAAAAAAAAGTAAAACTCATGTAGACTACGAGATTGTGGATTAGTTATTAACACTCTCAGATAGTCATTATAAAAAACTTGAAATTATATTTCAAGTTTTTTATAAAATAAGTTTATTTAATTATTACTTAGTATCTTCGATATTAAGGGTGAAAAACATAGCAGGAATCATCAAGCAAGCAAACACTATAAAGAGAAGGTTAAAAGGTATATAGAGCAAGGTGAGGCTGGCTACTAACCCTCCTATCACATAAGCTAACGGTCGTGCAATACGGAAGAAGCTGATTATCTGAGCATCAGTACTTTTAGTCTGTTTAAAGAAGTAGCTTTCAGTAGTGACTTCTACTAGGCTTGCTCCAACCCTAGTAGTGAACATGATGATTGACCACACAAGAATACTTGTTCCTGTCACAAAGGACATCCAAGATGTAGAAATTATAATAATCAGAAAGCCAAAACCCATCATTTCTTTTTCACCGATATATCTGTCGGCAATGAGTCCTGTTGGGTACTCCAGAATGACATAAGCTAATTGTGCAAAAAACATGACAATACCAAATTCAGCCCATGATAATCCGATATTCTTAATTAGGTATAAAGGGGTATAAACAACCATAATCATAAAGAATATCTGAAGTGAAAAATGTACAAGAAAAACGTTACGTATATTCTTTTGTTTCCAGAAGGTGCGAAGTGCAGAGAAGACATCAATTTCGTCATATTTAGGATCTGAGAAATCACGAAAGGAAAAGAATAAGATGGCAATAATAGGGATAAGTGTTAGAGCACTTAAAGCATAAGCATTCGTAAAACTCCCTGTCTCCTGATTTATCAGAAGACTGCTGATAAGAGGTGATACTGCACCAATGAGACTTGAGAGGGTGAGTAATAGCCCTCTGCGAGCACCTGTGGATGTCTCGTTGTTTCCGATTATTTCTTCCATGAAGACATCGATATTAAATACAATCAACGGGACTGAGATAACATGAATTAAGAAAAGTGGTATTGCTACACGTAATGATTCTGTAAAAGCCATCCCTGTTACAGCGACCAAGTTTAATAGGAGTAGTCCAAGGGTGAGTTTAAAATTACCGACCTTGTGTAACACTCTGGAAATAAACAGGAAGATTAAAACACTGAGAGCTGACCCCATGGTGTATATTCCTCCAACTTCTGCTTCTGAAATAAACTTACCTAAAAAAGAGGAGTTTATATAAGCTACGACAAAAGTATGAAAAGCTAGGAGTAGAGTAGCTGCGTAAATTGGGATTAAGTTGCGTGTACGTTTTTTCTGAGAATGGTTTGAGAGTGATGTCATGATATTTATTATAACGGGAATGAGAAGTATTTAAGACGGCTATAAACACATTATTATGTCCTTGGTTTAGAAAACAGCGATTGTCAGGTGTAGACAATCACTGTTTTAAAGGTTAGAAGTTAAATTCCAATTAACACCGGAATCACCATTGGATTTTTTTGCGTTTTCTGTAAAAGGAATCCACTGAGTGTGTCAGTCAGTTCTTCTTTGACCAGCTCAAGGTCAATCGGATTCATATGCTCCGTTTGTCTTTCGATTGTGCGCTTAATAAGAACTCTTGCTTCTGAAAGTAGTTGCTGATTTTCACGAAGATAGACAAAACCACGTGAAATAATGTCTGGTGACTTACGAAGCTTTCCTGTTTTGGAGTTTACTGTCGCGATAACAACAAACATTCCATCTTCTGAAAGACTTAGTCTGTCTCGCAAAACTACTTCTTGTCTGGCTCCGACAGTAAATCCGTCAACCATAACAAGTTCAGTCGGAATTTTCATTGGTTGGATTTTCAAATCTGTTCCGTTTGTGATGTCGATGATAGTACCGTTGTCTGGAACTACAATATTATCACGAGGGAATCCGTTTTCTACAGCAGCGTACATATGACTCTTTAGATGGTAATGATGACCATGAACTGGAATTAAGAATTTTGGTTTAACAGCTTTGTGTACCCAGACAAGTTCTCCAGCATTTCCGTGTCCTGAAGAGTGAACATGGGAACCTTGGTAGTTGATAACTTTAACGTTTTTACGATAAATATTATCTTTAAGTTTCTGGACAGCAATTTCATTACCTGGGATAACCGAAGATGAAAGCACAATTGTGTCTCGGTCAGTCAGCGTGATAAATTTATGTTTATCAGTAGCCATTCTCATTAGTGCAGCAAATTGCTCACCTTGAGCACCCGTTGAAAGGATAACAACTCTATCAGCAGGGTAGTCGTTAATATCACCAGCATTGATGAAGGTTCCAGGTTGGACAGTCATCAATTTTGCTTGAATGGCGATATCAATGTTTGTTTTGATACTACGCCCCTCCATCACTACTTTCTTACCGTTCTCCTGACAGACATTAATGATACTTGTTAGTCTGTCGAATTGTGAAGCAAAAGTTCCGATTACTAGACGACCTCGTGAACTCTTAATAATCTCTTCAAGTGTATCGAATACTCTACCTTCAGAAGCTGAGAATCCTTGTCGATCAGCATTTGTCGAATCACAGAGTAAAGCAAGGTTGTTATCTAGTCCGACTTTTTCCCATGAAGCTCTTTCTTCAACTACTACTTCACCATCTTCATGAACTAATTTAATATCTCCTGTAACTACTACGTTACCGTGTTTTGTTTCAACACAGACACCCATTGCGTCAGGAATGGAGTGAGTAACGGGAAAGGTTTTAATTTTAGTATTACCAACAGTGAACCCTTCACCTTCTTTAATGACATTAATTGTAATTTTTTCCATATGAGGAAATTCTTCTTGACGCTTTTGAATCATCAAAGAGGTTAAGTATTGAGTGTAGATAGGAGGGTTTCCAATCCTTTCCATAAGGAAAGGGATTCCTCCAATATGGTCGAGGTGACCATGGGTAATAACTAGCGCTCGGATCTTATGTTTCCGTTCTTCTAAATACTGAGTATTAGGTAGGATGTAATTGATACCAGGGGCGTTACTTTCTGATGATACGAACTGAAAACCAGCATCAATCACAATGATGTCGTCTTTGGTTTCAATAATGTTCATGTTTCGTCCGATTTCTTCTACTCCAGATACAGGAATAATTCGTACTGTATCTTCGTCTATGATTGCAGGAATGACTGGTGCCTTGCGGTCAGTCGTGCTGATTCGGTGAGTGAGTGGGGGTGCCGTATTAGGTCGTCGTCGATGCTGATTATTCCGCCTT
>CAZEUI010000039.1:0-7040 GCA_964515625.1 uncultured Candidatus Saccharibacteria bacterium | reverse complement strand
TGTTATACATGAATCTGATGCTGTTCCTGGAAGAGCTAATAAACTTGCTGCCAATCAATCAAAGTACATTGCTATCGCTTACGATGATGTTGCAAAGTATTTTCCTAGTGAAAAGACAGCTCTTGTAGGAATTCCGATCAGACCTCAAATATTACAAATACCGACCAACCCTTTCGAGATACTCGGCATTCCTGACGATAAGCCTCTTATTTACATCACTGGGGGATCTAGCGGAGCAGAGCGCATCAATAATCTAATACTACAATCTCTTACGAAGTTACTGCCGCATTACCGGATTTTTCACCAGACAGGAACTTGTAATGTTAAGGAGTTTAAATTATCTGCCAAAAGTCTTTTGGGAGATTCTCCTCTTCAAGATAACTACTATATTGTAGGTAGTGTAAATGCTTCAACAGTATCTGCATTAATGACCGCAGCCTCACTCATTATTACCAGAGCAGGTAGTACAACTCTTTTTGAGATTGCTTACTACGGAAAACCTTCCATAGTCATACCAATCCCAGAGGATGTTAGCCGAGACCAGAGAAGCAATGCCTATGCCTATGCGCGCGGCGGTGCAGCCACCGTTATCGAAGAAGGGAACCTTACTCAAAACTTGCTTACAATGGAAATTGGTTCTATTATAAATAATCCAGAAAAGCATACTAAAATGTCACTAGCTGCTAAAGACGTATTTATTGAAGGAGCTTCTGGAAAAATTGCTAACATACTAACATCAATTGGAATTGAACATGGATCATAAAACAAACACTCCTGTTGTCACAAGGTTCGCACCGTCACCAACAGGTTTTCTACACATAGGATCAGCAAGAACCGCTTTGTACAGTTACCTCTACGCCAGAAAATATAATGGTACTTTCATATTAAGAATAGAAGATACTGACAAGAATCGAGAAGTTGAAGGTTCAATTAAGCACATTCAGGATTCACTTACATGGCTGGGAATCGACTGGGATTTTGGACCTGACAAACCAGGAGAATTTGGATCATGCCTACAGTCAGATCGGCTCTCTATTTATAAAAAATATGCACAAAAACTTGTAGACAAAGGACTAGCTTATCCTGATCCTTATAATCAAGAAGAGATGGTAAAATTCAGAAAAGAGGCTAAGGTTAAAAACGTCCCTTTCTTATTTCGTAAATACCGCCCCGAAACAATGGGGGAGTGGAATGGTTCTCAACCGCTACGATTTAAAGTGCCTGAAATCAAACGTCACACATGGAAGGATGCTGTCAGAAAAGAACTTACTGCTGGAGAAGAAATGCTAGATGACTTCGTCATTATAAAATCAGATGGGTATCCAACCTATAATTTCGCCCACATTATTGACGACCATGAAATGAGAGTGACACATGTTATGCGAGGAGAAGAATTTATCTCAAGCACTCCAAAATTTCTCAGTCTTTATGACGCGCTTGAAATACCTTACCCAATCTTTGTCACCTTACCGCCAATCATGGGTCCTGATGGGAAAAAGAAACTTAGTAAGAGAGATGGGTCTAAAGACCTTCTCGACTACGCAATAGACGGATACTTACCAGCAGCAATGCGTAACTTCCTTGCTCTCATCGGATGGAATCCCGGAGGTGACCAAGAAATTTTTTCTGAAATTGAAGGTGAAAATAGTTTGATAGAAAAATTTTCTATTGAAAAGATACATCGGGGAGGAGGTGCTTTTAATGAAGAGAAGCTACAGTGGATGAACAAGTATTATCTAAGCCTAGAGAATACTGAATTCAAGCACGAATACCTAAAAAGCTCCCTACCTGACAAAGTACTTGAGCTACCTCAATATACTGATGAGAAACTACAAAAATTACAACAGACAATCTTTGAAAGGATTCATAATAAAGTAGAGATTGCAGAAGCTTCAGGAGCAGGAGAATATGACTGGGCTTTCTCTACCCCAAGCTACGATGTAGAATTATTAAAGTGGAAAAAGGATGATTCTGTCTCACTTGTCTTACCACGTCTACGAAAAATACTTGAACTACTCACAGAGGCTGATTTTTCTTCAACCGAGACAATCAAAAATGTTATTTGGAGCTATGTCGAAGAGACAGGAAAAGGGGAAGTACTATGGCCACTCAGAACTTCTTTATCAGGAAAAAAACAATCACCCGACCCACTTACTCTTGCATACGTACTTGGCAAGAAGGAAACTCTTGCACGGATTGTACTCTCATGTGATAAAATAAGTAAGTAATGATTTTACGTTTAATATCAGCTTTTCTATTAGGCGTCCTGCTTCCTCAGTTATTTTTTTTAAATACGGTTAGTATTTTTGCAGAATCTGAAATTGACCGACTACGAAGTGAGATAGACAACAGAGGGAGCCGGCTAGCGGAAATTGAGGCGGAAATTGCAAAATTTGAGTCTGACCTGCATACAGTAGGAGCAGAGAAAAAGACTCTTCAATCAGCGATAAATAGGTTGGAACTTGAACGAAAAAAAGTAGGAGCCGAAATTTCCAAAACTGAAAATCAAATAGTTTCTACGGATCTTGAGATAAATAAATTAATACTTGAAATCTCCAGTACAGAGAGAGAAGTTAGCAATATCGAAGAAGCAATATCATCTATTATTAGGTCAGAACACAAATCAGGCAATGAAAGCTTACTCGAATTATTATTGCAAAATAGTAATCTTTCAGAGTTCTGGGACTCTCTCGAAGCTCATTCAACAGTACGTGACACAATGTCAGAAAAAGTCTCAAGTCTGAAGAGTTTCAAAAACTTACTTGAACAACAAAGAGACGTCAGTAAAGACAAGAGAGGTGACCTGTCTAGCCTTAAAGATCAATACACAGACCAGAGTGAAGTCTTGGTAAGCAGTAGGCAAGAACAGTCAAAATTGCTCGAACTAACAAAAAGCGAGGAGAAAAACTATCAACAATTACTTACTAATCAAGAATCTGCTCGAGACAAAATCACTAAAGAGATGCGCGACTTTGAAGCGAAGTTACAATTCTTCCTTGATCCAAATACAATTCCTGTCGCTGGAACACCTGTTTTCATATGGCCATTAGCAAATGTCGTCATAACTCAGCTCTTTGGTGGAACCGAATTTGCAGCAAGAAATGCTACCGTTTATGGTGGGCGTGCCTACCACCCAGGACTTGATATGGGAGCACCTGTAGGTACAGTAATCTCTGCACCTTTATCAGGAACAGTGAGAGCTACCGGCAACACAGACGCAGTACCAGGATGTTACTCATGGGGTAAATGGACACTAATTGATCATGCAAATGGACTGACAACTCTTTATGCCCACCAGAGTGCTATCTCAGTGATACCTGGTCAAAAAGTTGATACTGGAGAGACTATTGGGTATGTTGGAAATACTGGATACTCTACAGGACCTCATTTACATTTTACTGTCTACGTGAAGAGTGGGGTGACGGTACGTAAGTTTAATGAGATCAAAACAGTCACTAGCTGTGGACCAGCATCGACACCTGTGGCTGCTACTAATGCCTACATTGACCCTCAGCTATACCTACCACCTTACTAACTTTAACTAATAAGGCTGAATGTCGCACAATATTTAATATTATATCTAAACGGGGGAGAGGGAAAGGTTTGCGTTATTACTGATTTCATTTAAATATACCTTACAAAAAGAAATCTGACCTTAGTACGTTTATATTTTAATATGATTAACTGACACTTAAACTAAAACGTATTTTTGAAAAATAAATAAAAATATTTTATTTTATAGAAAAATAAATAAAAATCTGTAATTATTCAATTTGACCTATTTACAAGCTTGAGTATTTAGCTCTAATAAAGAAAAAAGGCTATGCTCACAAACCAAGGTCTATACACTCCGTATCCACTACTACCCATTAAAGTGCTTATAATCGATTATAGAGCCTCATAATAACCAGTAATAACACCGTATATTCAACAGTGTTCTTTATACAAAAACAACGGGAAAACCAAGTAATTAGTATATTTTCAAGCCAGAACCTGATACATAACTAACAGAATGAAGCTGAAACAGCCTGCAAAAGACCAGGTCATAATACTACATAGAATAAATACACCTTAATCTAGTAAGATCAATGTAAGACTGCATAATAGCGGTGTTCAATTAATGTTTGTATGTCGCAAAAGATATATTGTGCGACATGCCTGTTACTCCTCAATATATTGCCCACCCAGAAATTGTCCTATTGCAAGATCGTAGTCAGGACGATGCTTGGTAAGGTGTATAGTCCTCTCTCCGGTATTACTCAACTTTTTACCTAAGTTTCTATGTTTATTTATATACTCTCGGAATTTTACAGGAATTATTTCATCTTGAGACAAGATAATTTTGTCACCTGAATAATGTTCACGAAGTTGATTTTTTATTTGAGAGTAATGTGAACAGCCGAGTACAACTACCCTACTGTCACTTGTAACACTGTCAATCCTTACGACAGCAGCTTTAATTGCTAATTCCAATTCCCCAGACTCAATCATTGGAACAAGCTCCGGCGTAGCAAGCTCTGTCAAAATTACATTATCATGACCTCTAAGATTCAGTTCCTTAGAATATTTTTGTGAATCTATAGTCCTCTTGGTTGCCAATAATAAAACTTCAGTCAAACTTTTATAGACCAAAGATTCTATAGTAGGGATAATTACCCCTAAAACTTTTCGATCTGGATATTTTATAGGTAAAAATTCATCCTGTATTTTTTTAAGCGTTTCTGCAGATGAGGTGTTACAAGCAACAATAACAATAGAGCAATTTGACTCAAATAAATATTCCACCCCCTTAACAGTAAGGCTGTAAATCTCATCTTCATCTTTATCGCCATATGGTAAATTTTCTGTATCTCCGTAGAAAATATAATCATAATCAGGAAGATCTTTAGCAACAGCTTTCAAGATAATTAATCCTCCAAGCCCCGAATCAAAAAAACCTATTTTCATTAATTAAGATTATACTTTAATTATTAATAGACACCAGTCGCGCAACATAAATAAATAAAACCAGTCACAAGTGACTGGTTTTATTTATTTAGACATTCATTACTAAGACACTACTTCCCCAACATGGCATTGACGCGCTCCATGGCTGTGTACCTTGTTTCTCATAGAGATATCGGGCATACGCCATGTTTTCGTAAATATTGTCGAGTTCAAGTCCCATCGCAACGGCTGTTTTTTCGTGGTAATACCGATTAATCTGCATTACTCCTGTATCATCTGAATCAACTCTTCCGCGAAGGATCTTTCCATTTTCAAGTTTATGAGTGAAGGTAGATTCACATCGGGCAACCTCAATCATAATCGGAATGTCTTCAAAGTATGATCGAACGATTGCTTCTGTGTCAACAAGTTTTACAACATGCTGATACGCTTCTTCATTTTGGACAATTAGCCCATATGCAGTTTCTGGCACAACTACAGACGAAACTGAAGTTACTGCAAGAAACGCAAGAATTACTGTTGATATAATAAGTCAAAAGTCTTATCTGTAAAAGTATCAATGAGACAAGGGCTGTAAATAAATACAACGTTGCGCCACCGATATCCGAAAAACTATAACATGAATTACGGATTTATATGAATATACCATGTTTATTTTAATTTGTCAATACTTATTCATGCACCTTCAAGAACCTAACGCAACACCAGTCTCCCGATAAAAGAACTCATACGGAGTGAGTCCACCCAATCTCTTCCTTGGTCTAGAATTAATTAAATACTCAGCCCTGAGGTATCTGGTTTAGTTTTTCAAATAACATTAAGTCTCCAGTTTTAGCTGTACCGTCAGAAGTTTACCAAAGAAGACAATAGTCATTAGTATTTTTAATACACACCTTAGAAGCTCGAGACACTAAGAAGTCATCTTCCCAGTCACCAATACGTGACCTTTCTTCTACCACAACAGGCCTGTCATCAATAGATGGAATACCAGCTCTACGCTGAGCTTTTCTGAAGCCTTTAGCTTGTCGTCGCCGGTGTCTTCAAGGCAGATACACCCTAAGATCTACGCAACCCGGCTTCATGTGCCCGTGACCACATCTATATACCTGAGCATAAACATACTGATAGATATCTTAGTGTGAAATACTCATAACATCATCCTGCGGATGCTCTATCGGCAATCTGACCAAAGAAGAAGCTGTCCGCTTTAGTTCCAGAGCAATGCTACGCATGCTCTTTTTATCGACACAGTATCTGTTTTCGATAATTACGCGTTCTCGGTAGGTGATTCTGTTAAATGATTTCATGACACTTTATGTTACTAAAGTGTTGCACTTACTTGTTGAAGTTAGGTTATGAATTAACAGAAGAATATCTCAATTCATTTAATAAGGTGAGCTTAAATAAAGAACAGGAAAATTCTACACACCTCTCTGTCTTAGTAGTAATCGAGCTTAATTTATAGTTTCTTTTTAAGGGTGGCCATTGCTCCGTACAGACCAGCTTCTTCACCTAGTTTTGCTATCGTTATTAATGGGCAATCTACAAAACCATCAAGTGTTTTTACTGTATGTTTACGAACAGCATCAATCTGAATCTTTGGGTCACCTGTTATCATCGACCCACCAAGAACAATCACATCCGGAGACCAGTACATGATTGTATTCCGTAGTCCTTGTGACAAATATTCTGCCAACTCATCCCAGATAATATCAGTCTGAGGGATCTCATTCGCAGGAATACCAAACCTTTGAGCTAACGCGGTTCCCGAAATTAAATTTTCTAAAGTGGGACTAATCTCATCCCCGAGAATTGTACGCTCAATATCTAGAATTTGATGACCTGGCTCAAAACCAACACTTGCCAGATCAATTTCACCTTCTTCGATTTTAACCCCTCCAACACCTGTGCTCACAGAATGAAAAGCTACAATATCTAAACTTTGACCAGCTCCAAACACAGCCTCCCCTAGCCCAGCCATGGCAGAATCATTTTCAATAAAGACAGGAACATCAATAGACTTCCGGAACCGTTCTTCAATTGATTTCCCGATCCAATCATCCAGAACAGAATCTTTGTCCAGACCTGTCTTC
>CAZEUI010000038.1:0-7255 GCA_964515625.1 uncultured Candidatus Saccharibacteria bacterium | reverse complement strand
GATGACGAACGGAGAAAAAGTTACAAACAAAAAAACCGCCGAGGCGGTTTTTTGTTTGTATTTAAGAAAACTTAATTACAAGTAATTTGAGAGGCTGCAAAACTTGCATAAGTAGGAAGAAATCCTGCATAACCAGTACTATCTACACACCATAATTGTCCACCAGTAGTAACGTTCAGTGGCGCTGCAATTGCATAACCAGCTGCAGTAGAATGGCAGTTTACGGTAGTAGAAAGACTTGCAACTGTAAGAGTCATAACGGCACCACCTGTTGTTTCGGCACGATTGTTTGCAGCAGCTAACATAAGTGTCTCAATCGGCGTACCTGTTGTACACACAGAGGCGTATGAATACCCACTTGAGTTATACACAAGCTCAGCTTGAGAACGAGCATTACCAATTGACTGCTTAATAGCAGCATCCTGACCTCCATCTCGAGCGTCGTTTAGTGAAGCTAACACTACTGCTGCCAAGATACCAATAATCGCGATCACGACGAGAAGCTCAATGAGTGTGAAACCGCGTTGAAGTGTTTTTTTCATAAATTAATTTGAATTTATATTTTTATTAATATCATCCCCCTTCAGATATCAGCTGTGTATCTGAAAGATGAAGTTCTACGGTGTACATAGACTTATACATTATACGCCCGTTTTAAACATATCAGGGAAACACCTGGGGAAAAGTATCAGGTCAGAGAAGTTTTTTACAACAACTAAATCTTCTATATATTAAATTATAAAAACTGAAACTAAAGTTTCAGTTTTTATAATTTAATTTTTTAAAAGGAGCTGGACATACTATAAATCGGCATTAAAACTGAAGCAAGAAGGACACCAACTCCTAAACCTAGCAATACAATCATTATCGGCTCAATCAGTCCGATCAGTGTATCTACAGCATTATTTACCTCTCTTCGATAGAAATTAGCCAAGGTTGTAAGAATACTACCAAGACTACCTGTCTCCTCACCAACCCTAGACATCTGCACTAAAACTCCAGGAATCTCAGGGTACTCTGAAATAGAATCAGCAAATGACCTTCCACCTCTAACATCAATAATAGCTAAATCAATAATTTCTTTATAAACGGTATTGTCTACAACATCGGAAGTAACTTCTAGTGCCTGAACGATTGATATACCACTTCCAAGCATCGTAGATAGGTTGTCACAGATACGAGTCAAGAATAATTTTTGCTGTAAATCTCCCAAGTAAGGAATCGAGAGGATGAACTCGTCCACCATTCTTTTACCAACATCAGTTTGTTTAAATTTCCAGAAAAAAGTCCCGCCGATAGCAATCACAATAAAAAGGATACCGATATAATCAACAAGAAAATCAGAGATTCCAATTACTATCTTCGTATAAATCGGTAATTCTTGCCCACCATCAATTAGAATTTTAGTAATACTCGGAATAACTTTTACCAGCATTAAAGACATCACCACAACGAATATACCAATCACAAAAGCAGGATAAATTAGAGCATTCTTTGCTTTTGAAACGACCTCATACTGTCTGTCTAGATAATCTGCCAAATAATCGAAAGCTTTTTCAAGTGACCCCGACTCTTCTCCTGAACGAATCATGTTGACATAAAAAGACGAGAAAATATCAGGATGGTTACCTAAAGATCTAGAAACAGAGCTTCCTGCCTGCAAATCTTCCACAATTTTATTAAGAGCTTCCTGCAACATTACATTGTCCACTTCCGCAGAGAGTAGTCTGAAAATTCTTAAAGGAGATACCTGAGCCTGGAACAATGTTGCTATTTGCCGAGAAAGAATAACAATCTCTTTATTTGAAACTTTCTGCAGGAAAGTAAATTCCACATTCAGCAAATCAGCAAGACCTCCTTTTCCTGAAACCTCATCAATTGCAACGATTGTGTATCCCCGCTTCTGAACAGCCATAATAGCAGCATCAACGGTGGAAGCTTCTACAGTTCCCTCTCTCTGCATACTTGTACTATCGACAGCTTTATAGTTAAAGAGCATATTTAATTAGATTAAACGTTCTAAGCTTTTTTGATTAAGGGAGTAAATAAAGGCATTTTCAACGGTAATATCACCATTTTGAACAAGATGAGCTAACGATCTGTTCATGCTGATCATCCCTTGTTCAAGACCTGTTTCAATCACTGAAGGTATTTCATGAATTCGGTTTTCTCGAATAAGATTCTTGATGGCAGTGTTATTAATAAGTAATTCATATGCTGGCACTAATCCGCCTGCAATATGGGGGATTAATCTTTGAGAGAAGATAGCAATCAAAGAACCTGCTAACTGTGACCTAATCTGACTTTGTTGAGACCCTGGAAATGAATCCACAATACGATTTATTGTTTGTGCTGCATCATTCGTATGAAGTGTAGAGTAGACCAAATGACCAGTTTCAGCAGCGGTTACTGCAGCTTCTATTGTTTCAGAGTTACGCATCTCACCCACAAGAATCACATCTACATCTTGTCTGAAAACTGCATTAAGAGCTGTTTCAAAACTCTTTGAATCGATACCTATTTCGCGCTGATCAATCAAAGACTTCTCTTCTGTATAAACATATTCAATAGGGTCTTCAATAGTAACAATATGTTCAGCTCTAGTTTTGTTTATTATATTAACCATCGAAGCAAGAGTAGTTGATTTTCCTTGACCTACTGGACCTACACACAAGAAGAAACCTTGTGACCTTTGTGTAAAGCTCTCCAATATCGGAGGTAACTTTAGCTCTTCAAAAGTACGAACTACATTTGGAATAAGCCTTAGGGCTACAGCCATGTCTCCACGCTGATGGAATGAGTTGCCACGAAATCTAAAACCACCAGTATTCTCGTAAGAGAAATCAACTTCATTATACTCAAGAAAACTAGCATACTGGTCTTTCCGCATCAAAATTTTAATGAAATTATCTAAATCACCTGGAGTAAGAAGAGGTTTCTTACTCAAAGGTATCAAGGTTCCTGATACTCTAATCAAAGGATGAGCTCCGACTGACAAATGTAAGTCGGAGGCTTTTTCTTGCAAAACAAGATCTATTAATAAATTTAATTCTTTTTTGTAGTCAACAGCCATAGATTATTTTTTAATGATTGATTCAACTTTTTTAACAACTTCACTTGGAATTGATTCAGCTTTGATTATGTACCCAATAGCTCCAGCATCAGTAGCCTCCTTAATATCTTCAGTTTGACCTTGATTTGGAAGAACAATTAATTTTGCTTCGCAGTCAGGAAAATCTTTCTTGATGCGTTTAATCAGATCAACACCCGACATACCCGGCATAATCATATCTAGTAAAATAACATCAAAATCTTGCCTTTTTCGTAATTTAGACATTGTAGAAACACCTCCATCAGCTACATCGACGTCGCAACCATTTTCATTAAATTTAATTGCGTACATGTCACGCAAAAATTCATCATCATCAACTAGCAGCAGTTTCATTACCATCTATTATAGCGTCTGTAACTTCTAATTCGAGAAAGTTATCGACAGTTTCATAACCTTCTTCTTTAGCTAATGATTCGGGGCTCATTTTTGAACCAAAAACATTCATTTCTTCATACGGAATCTCATGATTCAAAGCCTTAATCATGGCATCTTCTTGAATAGTGACGAAACCATTTTTTCTTGCAGCATGGAAAACCTCCTCCTCAGAACCATTTTTTAGAATGAGCTCCTGTATCTCTTCATTAACTTCCAAGACTTCTGTCACAGCAATTCTCCCTCTGTACCCAGTCATACAAGTCGGCGTTGATTCTGGATGTAAAATAGTATCGATATCAGGAATTTGATTACGAAATTTCTTGGGTAGCGATTTGAAAGTTTCTTCGATTCTTAATCTAGTACTTTCATCGACAGGCTCTTTCTTCCCTACCCCATCACAAAGAGTACGCGACAAACGCTGAGCAATAGCCATTTTCAAAGTTGGAGCAATTAGATAGGGGTCTATACCCATATCAATAAGCCTCGGAATTACACCAATAGCATTGTTGGTGTGAATTGTTGACAGAACCAAGTGACCAGTTAAAGCTGCTTGAATAGCCAACTGTGCAGTCTCTTTGTCACGAATCTCACCAACCATAATTATGTCTGGATCTTGTCGAAGAGCAGACCTAAGACCTTTAGCAAATGTGTAGCCGATCTCTGGCCTAACTTGAGACTGACTTACTCCATCCATATTGTACTCAACAGGATCTTCTAGTGACATAACATTTTTAGACAAAAGATCCATCTCCTTAATCATCCCTCGTAAAGTAGTTGACTTACCAGACCCAGTTGGACCTGAAATAAGAATGATGCCAAAAGGCTCTTTAACGACCTTCTTAATAATATTCATATTCTCCTCTGAAATACCACTATCAGAAAGAGTCCTTACACCTTTACTAGTATCCAAAATTCTCATCACAACCTTTTCACCATGATTTGTTGGCAAGATTGAAACTCGAAAGTCTATCTTATGATCATCAAACGTAGCTGAGAAACGACCATCTTGAGGCTTACGACGTTCATCTAGACGCATGGAAGACAAAATCTTTACACGAGCAACAACTGCCATATGAACACTTATCGGCAATTCTAAACTAGTCGCCAAAATACCATCAACTCTAAAGCGCACACCAACCTTAGTAGGTGTCGGCTCAATATGAATATCTGAAGCACTGCCATCTACAGCATAACGAAGAATAGTCGCTACAATTTTAGTAACCGGAGCATCTTCCTCAATATGCTCGAATGACTTTTTATCATCTCCAGAAGACTCTTCTAGTCCTGCAGCAATCTCAGCATCTAGATCTGTCTCCAAAGAATCTAAGGCATCGCCGACATCACCCTCTAGGTTGGCATACTGCGCCAAAAGTTTATCGACATCGGTATTAAGTAAGTAAACTAATCGAAACGGTAAGTTATGCTTGGTACTAATAAAATTTAATGCCTCACGCATCTTCAAGTCATCAGGATTATTTACTCCAATGACCAAAACTTCATCTTCTATCATCAAAGGAAGCATCCTGTAATGAATAGCTGAGGACTCAGAAACATAAGAAAGTACTTCATGTACAATTGTGAACC
The DNA here is from genome assembly GCA_964515625.1 of uncultured Candidatus Saccharibacteria bacterium. GTDB lineage: Bacteria > Patescibacteriota > Minisyncoccia > Phycocordibacterales > UBA918 > OLB19. Next base: position 2,184 of record CAZEUI010000038.1, on the reverse strand, counting down.
CTGCCGGAATTTCAAAAGGTGGGACTTGGAAAAAATCAGCAAGAAACTTCCTGACAGCTGACTGACTCATTCCTAATTCAGCAAATACCTTATCATAAGGCTTCCCTGTTTCCGAAATAAGTCTTTCAGCTTGAGAAATAAACTGGTCACCAACTTCTCCTTGGTCTTTTAATACTTGTAGAGGGTCCATACTTTACAAACTAGTCGTAGTAAAATTGTCTTCAGATACTTGACGAAAGGGATTTGTTCGTCCTACAGGTTTTTCTGGCACAGGCATATAAAAACTTCGTAAGTCAACAAAACGTTCATCCTCAAACACTGCAAAGTTAAGATTAATTTGATCTAAAATCTGTGTATGCTTAATAAAAACACCAGCCTTCATAATTGCTTGCTCATCTTCAAGACGGTTTGTATCAGTACTTAATAACATTGTAGACTTTTGAGTAAATAGATAATAACCAGCAAAGGCAATCGTAATCAAGCCTAATATGACAGAGAGATTTGTTGCAGTTTTTCCCATAATTATGATGTTACACTATCTATTAAATCTTTATTAAATGAATATGAAATAAATTTTATTTCAACAGAAAGAATTCCACCTTCTGATTCTTTCATACTTACCGATTGAATTTCTAATGGATAATCATTTTGAGCCATCAAGTTAAATAAATTTTTCGTTTGAATATAAGTACCTTCCAGCAAGATACTGAAATCATGTCTCAAAGGGAAACTTTCACGAAGAGTATTTTCGGAACCTTTTTTCGGAACTCGTCTTTTTAAAACCTCCTCAAAGGTCATGTTTTTGTAAATCATACCTGACTCCTTAACAATCGCGAGAAGATCTCTAGGGACTAAAATATTATCTATTTGATCTGGTAAATATGTGAGCAATCTGCGATGATCATCGTTCGATACAGTTTTATCCATTTTAGAAATAAGCTGTGATAACTTAGAATTAACAGTCAGTACTTTTGTACGTTCCTTTGTATAAAGAGCAATTTTTTCCTGAGTCTCATTTATTTCTGCAAATACAGGTTTTACATAAGTGATTATAATTACGACAGCAAATATGATCATCATGACTTGTGTAAATACTCCTTTTGGAATCATATATTTTCAAAATTATTAACAACATCATCTGTAACTGATCTAAAAACTTGAGTCTTGTCTATTAATGGGTATTTTCTATAAGGAATGGAGGAGAGTAAAATATCAATCTCAGCATTAAAGGATATCGATAATTCTGGCTGAACGTTACTAAATACGCTTTCAGGAACATCTTCCCCTTCTAGTTGAAAAAATGACTCAGCCTTAAGGTCTGTAATTTGAATAGATTCAAAAGATTTTGAAGCTCGATTTAATTCGTAAATATTTCTTTGAAACGCTGTAGAGTCAAGAGAATCTGTACTTATCTCAGCAACAAGAGATAGTTTAATATCGTCAATTCGTTCAATCTCCAAAGACTTAATCATTACAGTATTGATAGTCATGGACTCTAACATCTCAAAGACAGGAGCTAAAGATATGCTTTTTTCTACTCTACCAGTAGCTTGTTTTAATCTTTGATCAAATTCAAGCACCCTTTGAAGATCAGTAGCACTGAAGGTATTCATGTCAGAAACTAATCCTGAAGCTTCAGTAGCAAGTTTGTTTTCTAGATTAGTTTTAAATAAGTAAACAGTCCCAGAAGCCAATAAAGTTGTGAAGAATATTACGTAGCTAATAAGTGTAAATACAAAAACAGGCCTAGCAGAAGTCGTCCGTGCTTTCGCAGGTCCGCGTTTTGGTATAAAGGAATTGTTTATACGATTTGACATACTATATTACTACTTTAGATTATACTCTTTAGTTTACTAATAAAACACCACCCTCCTGTGGACACCTATTCTATCATTCGTATTGCAGCCCCTAATGCAACAGTAAATGATGGGCCTATTCCTTGAATAGTATCTTCCATGAATGCGGGATATGCCACTTTTGAAAATGGATTTGCAGATAAAACTTCTCTGCCCAGAGTGTCTTTAACTTGATTACTCATTCCTGGAAAAGTTGAACCTCCTCCTGAGAGATAAATTACAGAAGTTTTATTTCCTGTCTTTTTTTCATACTCCATCAAAACTTGATTAAACTCTCTGAATGCTCGATTATAACTATTGTCATGAGCTTTTTTCAATTCCGAAAAAC
>CAZEUI010000037.1:0-7367 GCA_964515625.1 uncultured Candidatus Saccharibacteria bacterium | reverse complement strand
GACCAAGCAGAATCATTACCCTGGTCATCCTTAGCCAAGGTCTTAAAAGTCTTAGAACCCTGGTTCACCCATGTGTGTGGAATATTAGCACCAACAAAACATTCGTCTACCACAGAATCGTTATTCCAATCTACACAATAGGAAACAGGGTCACTTTCTGGGTCGATAGCACCTCCAAGTGAGAACGTTTGAGAAACATCTTTAAACCCTTGCTATATAGCAGGATCTTTCGGGGCTGTATGAGTGATAATTGGAGCTGTTGGAGGTTGATTTCCTGTAGCTATTGCGGTTAAAGTAAAGGAGATGGAGGTTTCTGGGACAGTTATTTTAAAGTCTGATCCTGAGACGTTACAGGCAAGCCACGAGCCACCATACCAGCCATAACCTACCTTCAAACTCTTACATATGCGCATAGGGATGATCGAATGTGCAAAAGAATCCCATCCCGCAGTTCCAAAACTATAATAAAACTTTCCGTACGTAGCGCTATATTTAACCTGAGTCTTTACAACTCCAAGTGAGGTGATTGTACATACAGAACCATCACTATTACAATTTAAACCTGCACTACTTCCTACATGAGTATAAGTTATTTTTGAAGGATTAATGGATAAAGGTGCATATACTTGTAAAATTTTTAAATAAGTACCTACATAATCAGTTATTTTATTAAAAATTGGTCTAGCTGCATTTGCAGTCCAGTGACCATATGGTGAATCTTCTGAAATACCTGTATCAACGACCACAGGAGTAAAAGTGATCTCATCTCCCACAGATATTGTTGAGCCGTTCTTTATAATCAAACCGTTTTTATACATGTAAGCATTTCTAGATATGGTTATATTGAAATTTTTAAGACCTGGACCCCACCCTGGAGTAACACCATCGTTAAACTTATGAGCTAAGTCAGTCTTATAGATCTTATTCCAAACAACACTCTTAGCTTCAACAGTAGTAACTCCAAACGAAGAGGTAATTAATACAACAAGAAACAATAACGAATAAAAAGTAGTTGAAGAACTGTTTTGATCATCATCAATATCATTTCGTTTTGACCGTTTGTACATAAAGTACCCTAAACCAACAACCAAAATAATCAAAATAATAAATGACCATATTTTAACAATACTCTCAGTATCGCTCTGTGAATTACTTTTCATCATATCTATAGCCCGTACAGAACAATCTGTACCTCCAAGCAAATTGCAGTCATACAACATACTAGCTTCATCGACCAAGGAACCTCCTTGATAAAGCTTTGCTTCTAGAGTGAAGGTTTTAAATGTTTTCATTGGGGTAAAGCTGTCTTTTACAGCCATCACTGCCCCAGTCACCATACCTTCGTAAGTATAAGAATGGATAATTTTATCGTCAATGTCTTTAAGAGTTAAGGTCATTTTTCCGTCTGGAATAGTATCTAAACTTGTGTTATGAAGGCAGGAAAAAATTGTTTGCTCTGTATTCATTACCAAGGGGTAACTGGTGACTGAACGAAAATTTATCCTTACATCATTAATCCCATCAATAACATAGCGAATATTTAAAATTGATTTAGAATCTTTATACGCAGCTTCTACCACCAAAAGATGCACTGACCCTTCTTTAACAAAATCTGTGTATGCAAGAGTTTGAGTATCTCCGGATGAAAGCATAAAGGTCTTTGTTGTTGAGTCTAATAAATTTAACTCAGTCTGAGCATCCCACTTATACAGTTTCCAAGTAAGATTGACCATTTGTACTGTGTCAGTAGTGTTAGTTAATTCTACCTGAGTAAGAACATCTTTATTTTTATCGTAATGTGGAAGGAATGCAGCAAAGTGATAATACATATCACTATCTTCCCAATCCCCTATTTTCACTGTATTTTTATCAAAATATACTCCTCCTGATTGTTCTCCTTGAATAGAAAATCAAACACATCACCAACAACAACATCTGTAAATAACAATCCCAGGAGATTGAATTTTTTTGCTGATGTGAAGAAAAAAGCTATTTGATAGTCACCAGTTTTAGCATATGCAGGAATCTGCCACATGAAGTCAAAAGGTGTCTCACTTTGAGCTGGTAGAGTCAAAGATTCTGCCACAAATAACTGATCAACTAAATTATGACCGTTTGCATGTACTAAGTCACCATCTACTTGTTTACGAAAAATCTTTGCGTAAACAGCACCATCGATAATTGGGTAGTTATTTTGATTGATGATATTTCCTGTAAATTCTAAAGATGTTCCAGAAATTATTTTATTTAGATTACCATCTAACTGCACTTGAACTGATCCAAAATGATAGTAGTCAAAACAATTAGCATTGTCTGCAGGGTCAGAAAACTGGATATTAGACAGTCTAAGAGGTAGGGTTTTTATATACAAGTCTTGCTCCGCCGGAGATAGTAAAAGTATTTCTTTTTCACTTAATATTTGTGTAGGTTGAGCTAACGTGGTTACTGGATTAATAACTACTGCTATTAGTAGAGTAAGTATTATAGTAAAAGTTTTCATATTCTATGATTAGACATTATTGTTAATCAGCTAACTAGACCTGTTATCGACAAAGCAACAAGACTAAATACCTGTCACTACATATTAAAAAAATCAGTCGTAAAGCGACTGATTTTTTATTTTTTACTTAACCTTTAACTGCTTTACTGCTTATCCTGTAATTCTTTAATCATATTGTACTTCTGACTTCCCTCAAATCCAGAACCGGCAGGAATCAGTTTTCCAATAATAACGTTCTCCATTAATCCAGAAAGATCATCCGAACTTCCTCGAACAGCTGCATTAATCAAAATACGAGTAGTATTTTGGAAAGACGCTGCTGACAAGAAACTCTTTCGGGAAAGCGAAGTTTCAGTAATACCCATAATCAAAGCATCACCCTTAGCCAACTCTTCACCATTTTCTTTAAGAATGTTATTAGCATTTACAAAGACCCACTCTTCAACAATCTCCCCAATTGTAAAGGTGCTAGAACCACGATGAGTAATCTTCACTCGTGACATCATTTGCTTTACAATCAATTCGATATGCTTTCGAGAAATAGTCACACCTTGCAGCTCGTAAATCTTATTTACTTCAGAAATGATATATTCCTGAGTCACTTCTTGTCCAGCAAATTTGAATAATTCAGGTAGTAGAGCAGAACCATCTGTCAGAAGCTGTCCTGACGTCACAGTATCTCCCTTAGAGACCATCGCAGACCGACGGTAACTTACTTCATACTCGTTATTATCTTTTTTCTTTGGAGCACCTTCTGCAGTCATGTCTGGCGTTACAACAACGACTTTGTCACGACCTTCAGTCCTAATGTCAGTCACTAGTCCTGTGTACTTACAAATCACAGCAGGAATCTTTGGTTGACGCTTCTCAAATACTTCTTCTACTCGCGGTAGACCTTGAGTCACATCTCCTCCTACTGAAGCAGCTCCACCAGCATGCTTAGTGTTCATCGTAAGTTGAGTTCCAGGCTCACCAATCGCTTGTGCGGCAACTGTACCAACAGCTTCACCAATATCTACAAGAGCATTAGTAGTAAGGTCGATTCCGTAACACTGCTGACAAACTCCACGGAGTGTCTTACATGTCATTGGAGACCGTACTATCACTGATTCACAAGTTGTTTCTTCAACAACAATCGCGTCCAATCGGGAAAGCAGGTGTCCTTTTTTGAAGATAACATTTCCTTTTGTATCGACAGCATTCTCAGCCAAGATACGACCTTTGATAGCTTTAGAAAAAGCAATCTCAATTCCTGAAGCTGAAATACGACTAACATTTGTACCGGTCTTTGTCTTACAATCATCTTCTGTAATAATCGCATCTTGCGCAACAACGAACAGTCGTCGAGTTAAGTAACCAGCCTTTGCTGTTTGAAGAGCTGTATCGGCCAAACCTTTTCGTGAACCATGAGTAGTATTAAAGTACTCAATCGGAGTCATACCTTCCTTCATCGAAGAAAGTACAGGGAACTCAAGAGTTTCACCTCGAGTGTTCACAATCAATCCTTTCATACCAGTCATCTGTGAAATCTGTCTGATACTACCTCGAGCACCAGATTTCCACATGGCGAAAGCCGAACCTTCAACATCCATCTCAGCGTCAATAACCTCTTCTAAGTCAGCTTTTGTTTTATGCCAAATATCAATGATCATTCTCTTACGTTCATCTCTAGAAACCAAACCTTCTTCATAATTTTCAATAATTTCTCTTTCTTTAGCTCGAGCAACTTCAACTAATTTCGTCTTTTGTTTTGGCACCACCACTTCATCAATTCCCCAAGTAATACCTGATATTGTAGCGTACTTAAAACCAAGTCCTTTAATCTTATCGACAACTTCAGGAACAATATCTGTACCTTGTTCATCGATCAAATCAATAATGATTTTAAACAATTCTCTCTGACCCAGTTGTCCGTTAATGAAAACGTGGTCACTTGGCAAAACAGCATTGAACAATAATCGTCCAACTGTAGTCTCAAAAATCTTCCCTTCGTATTGAGCGTATTTTGGAGTATCTGTAGAAAGCACATTTATTTTTGCTCGCAAATCAACAACTTCATAATCATAAGCATTGATTGCATCGTTTGGTGAAGAGAAGTACTTACCTTCACCTTTCACTCCTTCAACTTCTCTTGTCATCCAGTATGACCCTAGAGCAATATCCATAAATCCTTCAGAAACTACAGGCTCAGAAGACCCTGGCTTAAGAATGTTTTTATTTGCAGAAATAATTGTTCGAGCTTCCATCTGAGCTTCTTCTGAAAGGGGTACATGTACCGCCATCTGATCACCATCGAAGTCAGCGTTAAAAGCCTTACAAACCAATGGGTGAACTTGAATAGCATTACCTTCAATTAGAACCGGTCGGAAAGCCTGAATACCTTGACGGTGAAGAGTTGGTGCACGGTTCAAAAGCACATGCTTACTCTTAATAATATCTTCAAGGATTGCCCATACTTCTGGAACCCCACCCTCAATTAGACGACCAGCTCCACGAATATTGTAAGCTAATTCTTGTTTCAGAAGCTTAGCAATTACGAACGGGCGGAAAAGTTCAAGTGCCATATGCTTTGGCAAACCACATTGATCAAGCTTAAGATCAGGACCAATAACAATCACGGAACGTCCAGAGTAGTCCACTCGTTTACCGAGAAGGTTTTGTCGGAAATAACCTTGTTTACTCTTTAGATAATCTGAAAGTGACTTCAGTGGTCGTCGTTGAGCCTGACTCATTACTGAGTAAGCTCCACCACCATGACGTATAGAGTTGTCAACAAGTGCATCGACAGCCTCTTGCATGATTCGTTTCTCGTTTCGAAGAATCACGTCTGGAGCTTGAATATCAATCAGCTTTTTAAGACGATTATTTCGGTTGATTACTCGACGATAAAGATCATTCAAGTCAGAAGACGCGTGACGACCACCTTCAAGAGCAACCATTGGACGAATTGCTGGTGGGACAACAGGAATTCTAGTTAGGAACAACCATTCAGCTTGGACACCAGAATTTATCATCCCTCGAATAAGTGACATTCGTTTATCCAATTTTGCTCGCTCCATTGCTCCAGCTTTTGTATATCGATCTTCAAGTTCATTGATTAGTTTTGGCAAATCAAGATCTTTAAAAATCTCATAAATTGCTTCTGCACCAATTTGAGCTTCGAACAAAGTACTGTATTTGATTGAGAACTTATGAAAAGTTGCTTCATCTAAAACCACACCACGATGAACGCCGTTGATTTCTTTTTTAGTTTCATCCATTCGCACTTTTAGAGCATCTTTAGCATCTTCATTTTGCAGAAGTTTCACTTTTGTCTTGAACTCCTTATCGAGCTCAGCAAGAATACGAACTCGGTCAGGCTCACTGACTTTAGTAACAATATATCCAGCAAAGTAAATAACTTTTTCCACTGAAGAAGCTGTTAGACCGAGGATCATTGCGATTCGACTTGGCACACCTCGCAAAAACCAGATATGAGAAACTGGGACACAAAGGTCAATATGACCCATTCGGTCACGACGCACAATTGCACGCGTAATTTCTACTCCACACTTCTCACAAATAATTCCTTTGTATCGAATACCACGGTATTTTTTACAAGAACATTCATAATCTTCTACAGGACCAAAAATTCGTTCATCGAACAGACCATGTTTTTCAGGGCGCTGTGTTCGATAGTTGATTGTTTCTGGTTTAGTAACTTCTCCCCATGACCAATCAAGAATAGTCTCGGGTGATGCCAACTTTAAACTAACACCGACGTAGTTAGTTGGGATCATTGGTGGTTTTTTGAATGATGATTCATTAGACATAAGCAGGAAAATTAAGAAGACTTATAATTACGACGCGGCACACCCTCTTTTTCAAGTCTTACATCAAGAGCAAGACCTCGAAGCTGGTTAAGCAATACATTAAATGCAGCTGGTGTGTGGGGATGACTAATCTTTTCACCTCGCACAATAGCGTCAAAGGCTGCTGATCGACCTATAATATCATCAGACTTAATAGTTAGCATTTCTCGAAGAGTGTAGGCAGCTCCATATCCAAGAAGAGCCCAAACCTCCATTTCTCCAAATCTCTGTCCACCAATCTGAGCTTTGCCTCCAAGTGGTTGCTGAGTAATAAGTGAGTATGGTCCGATAGAACGCATGTGAATTTTATCTTCCACCATGTGATGGAGTTTCAAAATATACATATATCCAACGGCTGTTCGTTGTGCAAATTTATCACCAGTCAAACCGTCACGTAACTGAATCTTACCATCAGCAGGGAAACCGGCTTCAACAAGCTCTTTTTTAACATCATTTTCATCTGCACCTGCAAACGGTGGTACGACAGCTTGATATCCAAGACTGTTAGCAGCCATTCCTAGATGAAGCTCAAGAATCTGTCCGAGGTTCATACGAGATGGCACACCAAGTGGTGTCAAAAGTACATCAACAGGTGTGCCGTCTTCCATATAGGGCATATCTTCTTCAGGCATGATTCGAGAAATAACACCTTTGTTACCATGACGTCCTGCCAATTTGTCTCCTACAGAAACATTTCGTACCTGAGCAACAGTAATAAGAATTCGCTTAACGACTCCACTTTCTAATTGATCACCATTTTCACGAGAGAATATTTTTACACCAATCACTCGACCTTTTTTTCCGGCCTCTAAACGAAGGGAACTGTCTTTCACATCTTTAGCCTTTTCACCAAAGATTGATCGTAACAGTCTTTCTTCTGGAGTTAGTTGAGTTTCTCCTTTTGGAGTCACTTTTCCAACCAGAATATCTCCTGTACGAACTTCAGCTCCGATCCGGATAATACCTGTCTCATCAAGATTTCTCAGTTTCAACTCTGAAACATTAGGAATATCAGG
>CAZEUI010000036.1:0-7481 GCA_964515625.1 uncultured Candidatus Saccharibacteria bacterium | reverse complement strand
GAGGAAACTTGTGTTTCAATCAAATCTTCAATCTCTATCTCAACTTTGACACTTTCCTTTTCAGAAATGTCACTGTCCGACTTCTCTAAGATGACAAGACCTTCTTCAGGAGACATACTATCGATAGAGACTTCTTTCTTATCGTCTATCACTTCTTCTGAAGTTGTAGCAATCTCCAACTCTTCATCAAGGTCAATCTCAGGCAAAACCTCTGAATCAACATATTTCTCCAAGAAAGAAACGGTATCAGAAGCAATTTCAAGAGCTTCATTAATTAACACTCTTTGAGATACAAAATCTTTCGTAGATGATGCAATGTTAATAGAAGTAGTAGAGATTAACCCCTGAGCAAACACGACTTTTTCAACAACCTCTTCATCTGTCACTAGCAAGAGGAGGTTACTAATTCGCTCAGATAATTTAGATAATTCTTCAGCAAGCAAGATGATCTCTAGATCTTGCTCAACCTCTGTCAAAACTACCGGCATTAAAATTTCTATATCAACAGTCTCTTTAATTTCAAGTTCGGTCATATATACGATAAGCTTTTGCGTTCTCTGCAAAACGTCTACCAACATCAACCTTGACTCATCGCTACCATCTTCACGCACCAAAATAGCTTCACTGACTGATCGTGACACATCCTCAATCCTACGACCAACATCTTCAGTATCAGTATCAGAAACTGACTCAACAAGCATATTTCTCAACTCATACACGCGTGTAGTATTTTGTTCAATTCTTGCCATCATTTTGTCGTAAGACGGTAATTCGGATTGCTCTTCTTCAACTTTATTCTCTGCCAGAGCTTCATTAATTACTGACGCAATAAGCTGAACAGACCTTGCTACACCAGAATTATTATTATTTTCATCACTCTCAAGAGAGGCTGCCTGTACCTCAAGAGTAGTATCTAGCGTGATAGATGCAATAGTTGCCTCATCAACATCTTCAGCTCTAAGCTCCTCTATTTCCTTCTTAACGCTATTTGTATGACTCCTAACAGCTTCAGCAACCTCTATCTCCAAAGATTCAGTCAAAAGACCCTCACTTGCTAGTAGACGAGCTTCAGCAATCCTCCTATTAAGCCTTTCAGTCTCCCATTCAACCTTATGATATCTATCAAAAGTCAAAGTGCTACGTAACTCTTCATTAAATTGTACTTTCACAGAATAAAGAGTATCCCCAGGCACAGTCTTCTCAGCCATGAACGGTATTACCACCAATAGCATTAATACTGCTACACCAGATGATTTAAATATCGATATAAAAGGAATAGAGACGGTTTTAAAAGAATTAATGAATATCTGAGAATCAAGAGAAGTATTTATAGATGCTTTTTTGCTTTTCTGAGACCGTAAGTCTGCAGGCAATGGGTGATACTCCATATATGAAACAACACGCTCTCGAAGTTCGCGCTTTTCATCTACCTGCAACTTTACAGTAGATGCTTTTTTATAAAATTGTTTGCTAAATTGTTTCATATTATTTTCCGCGTTTAGTGTTAGCCAAACGCCTTTCTTCTGCATAAACATCTCTTTCTTCAATCTTTTTCCTTAGAAGTTTTAATCCTCTATGTATTCTGACAGAAACAACATTTTCACTCTCTTCTATCAGATCACTTATTTCACTCGGTCCTAACTGATCCACAAAGCGATAGATAATGACCTCACGATACACATCTGGTAATTCCTTTAGAAGATCAAAAGCTTTCTTTCCGTCTATTGTAGCAGCGAGGATCTCTACTGTACTTTCTGACAGCTCATTAAACGAACCTTCATCAACACCTTCAATCTCCATCAACGCATCAAGGGATACTTCTTTTCGTTTTCTGTACTCATCAATAACTAAATTATTGAGAACCTTGTATAAAAACGGACGAAAAGAATCAATTTTATGACCCCCTCTGATATATGACCAAACTTTCGTGTATGTATCATGAACTATATCAATAGCCTTTTCCCTATCGCTAATCCGAAAAAGAGCATGTCTAAACAAAGCATCATTATACTCCTCAAAAGCTTCTAAAAAACGCTTTTCATGGTCGTTAACATTATCAATTGATTTCTCCCTAGTCATGTAACAACCATTATATACGTAGACGCGCGAAAAGAAGAATTCTTACCTGCGGGCAGGAAACAAGGAATGTTAGGTGAAGTGCTAAAATATGATAGTGAGCCAAGAATAATGACTTAAAACTATACATCTCTTATCATATCTAGTAATTCTGCAAAATCCTCTGTTAAAAAATGATTCTTATCTTCAAAGGTAATCAGTTTAGCTTCAGGCAACTGGGCCTTATACTGCAAGGCATGTTCATATGGCACAACAAAATCGTCTTTTGAATGTAGAATTATTATTTTAGACACTTTTGTAAACAACTCTCCTACTCGTGAGATATCAATATCAAAACCCCTATCACCACCCTCTCCACTCATTACATATGGAGCAGCAACTAAGAATAAAGCCTTTACCCTAACAGGCAAATTATTCTCAGTTAAATATTTAACAAGAAAATGCCCTCCTAATGACCATCCTACCAGGATTATATCGTTTGTTATGTGGTCAAAGTGTCGTTCAAACCATATTTTCCACTCTTCATATTTAGCATTATGACTATTTGGCATTGATGGCATAAATACCTCATACTCTCCCCCCAAATCTTCACGTAGCGTCTTTGACCACTTTTTTAACACCTTCAAACCTGGAAGGTCTCTAATCTCTTTAGTCTGCAATAACTCTAGATATTCTTGATAATGAGGATACGAACTACCGCCATGAATAAAGAATACTTGCTGCCTACCGTTAGAGCCAGTCATTTCTTTTAAAATACCATAAAACTAACGATACTATCACCATGACTACTAAAATGACAAATACAAATCCATAAGGATGTAATTCGAGAGGAATAACGACGTTCATTCCGAAAAACGAAGAGATGATAGTCGGAATAGTTAGTAAAATGGTTAAAACAGTCAACGTTTTAATACGCGTATTCAAATTATTAGTCAAAATAGCCTCGGCAGCACTACGGACATTCTGAATTGTCTTAAGTAATGATCGAGCAGAATCTACCACCTGCATATTGTCGATATGCAAATCTTCAACCATCTCTTTATCATCATCAAAGACACGGAAGTGCACACCACTCATTAATTGTTGTAAGGCAACATTTGTAGGTAAAACAGCTGTCACCATATCATTCAATTTATGTTCATAATTAACCAGTTGAACAATCTCTTTATTCCCAATTTTACGCAACTTTGACCTATCTCTATGCACAGCTCTTCGCAATCCAATAAGGTGACGCTCAAATGATAGAGTAATAACCTGCATTATATCAATAAATAACTTTGTTTTTTTAGTTGTATGAACTTCTATCTTCCCACTAAATAAGGCTTCAAACTGAGGAACTGGACGTTGAGAGATAGTTAAAACATATGACTCCCCCATCACAATTAGCAAGGGCGCTGTTTCAACATATTCAATACTGTCATTGTAGGGATATCTAGTAAAGAAATAAGTAATATTACCAGACCTTTCAAGACGTGGGACTTCAAAAAAATCCTTAGCATCTTCAATAAGATCCTCATCCAGCGATAATTTTTCAGTAATTTCGACCAACTCTTCATCCGTCGGTGACTCGACATGAATCCACACCCCATTTCTAACATTAGGTATTATTTTTAAAGAATCATCCTGAAGTGTTCTGAAGTAATGAGTAATCATGGCTATTCACATAATACTAACACAAGAACCCTTAATCAACAGTCTTTTATATTTTGATTGATGAAAGTATTTTGTTAAAAAGCAACATTCTGAAAAGAATTTTTTTGAATTCTAGGCTGCGTTAAAGAAAAACCTAGTAATTACTAGGTTTTTCTTTAAGTAAATGTCGGGGAGCCGGGAATCGAACCCGGACCACACGGTCCCAAACCGTGTACACTACCACTATGCTACACCCCGAATCGTTAAAAAACTTACTCAATCATCTGAGCAACGAAATCATACCACCAACAACTAAAAAAAGCGAGTTAAATACTTAAGTCTTGCAAAAGAGCATCAAAAATATCTACATGTATTCCTCCGTGTCATAAAAATTAAAAACTGTATTGAACATAATTATTCACAGCAAACTCAGCCACCATTCCAAATACTCTGTATATCAGTAACGTAAATTTACACTGTCTCCAGCAGTACAGTTATAGCAATTACCTAACCTTTAATTTCTAATATTTCACCAAACCATTAACTTTTTTAATTTGAGAAGTTTTAGATCTGGCATAAAACTTCATCAGAAATGATATTAACATAAGCATCATCAAACAACCTTGATATATATGTTTCACGTGGCACACATCCATATTATGTTTCATATGGAACACTTAAGGCGCCTTACGATAAATCTATTACAAATACCCTAATAGTAGTTTCATGCGAAAACGGAGCCTTTAAATTTTTTATTCTTTAGTGGAACAAACATACATTACCCAACAATTACATTAGGTATGTACTTAATAGTGGCATATTTTTCACGTGGAACTAATCTTACTGCCACCACATCGATCTGCCAATCACCTAAATACTCACTTTCCATAATCCAACTCTCTATCGCTCTGTTAAGTTTTCTAATCTTTTGAGTGTGGACATTTTCTTCAGGACGCCATGTGCCACGTGAAATAGCCGACTGTAGTTGTTGCTTAGTTTCATATGAAACAGTTTTTACCTCAACAAAGTGCATTCTGTCTGTTCCACGTGCCACAATATCTATCTCACCCCACTTTTTCAGGTAATTTAGCTCAATTATCGTTAAGTTTTGTTTCTTGAGGTAGTTTTCAGCAATCTTTTCTCCACATGCACCTATTAGGTTCTTTTCTCCTCGTTTCTGACTTTGTTTCATGTAAAACGTTACATGTGAAACATTAATTAAGGTGTCTCACGTGTAACTTCCCGTAATTATAGCAATTTATGATTAAATAACCCATCTAGATATTAGATAACACTAAAAGACACATAGTTAATTATCTAAAAATGTCCCTTATCCACATATCCACATACTTATCCACATAATCCTAAGCAGTATCTCCAGCAAGTAGTAAAAGTGAGACTTGTTTCATAGGAAACAAGTCTCACTTTTACTACTCCTCATTCTATACCTAGAATACCAACAAACACTTATTCGTTCGCCAGACAAAGCTAGATCATGCATGTAGTTTTTTTCAGAAGGATGATCTTATTTGTGCGGCCAGAGAGAATCGAACTCTCGACTAATCCTTGGCAAGGACTTGTTATACCACTTAACCATGGCCGCATCATTACTTAGACAATTCCTTAATACAAAGCTCAATCCAACGACTTAACTTATGCTTAAAAACTGTGCTACCGATTATAGTATTTCCGATGCCATAATGCAACGTTTTACTGTTAGATAAGTTTCTAACCACTTGATTCTTGTAGAACTGAGAATAGGGTAGGGTAGTGACTTTTTTCCACTTCTTCATACACTTTTCTTCAGTCAAATCAGAGTAAAGTAATATCCAAAAATGAATTTTTTCTTTTTGCACCCCTAAATACTCTAAAACAAACTTAATAAACAGCCTATGCACGTCAGTACGCGCCGTAGACAGTCTTATTACACACTTATTCTTAACATCTCCTTCAGACATGTATAGCATAAGTCCCGCTATGAACAGAGAGTCTTTCTTGTAGTGCTTAAATTCAGTTTCTGCTGAACGGGTTATTTCTGCATAACGAACAGCTCTTTCAGTAGCCCGAGTCTTACTTATAAGCTTTAATCTTTTAGCATTTTCAACACCAGCCCGTTTAACATTTTGTTTAGTCACCTGAGCTGAGAAAGCCTTATCTTTCAACCATTTTGAAGCTGTAGACTTAGAAATATTACAATATTTTGCAATCTCTTCGAGAGTAAAACCACGCTTTCTTAAAGTGATAGCTTGCTCATATTTACCAGTATCTCGAACCATATTGAGTATATATTATATACTAATTACAAAGGTTCGATTTGAGTTGTAAACAAATAGCTAATACATGAGCAGTACTAGCCATTTATTTTAACAAAACCACTTTGTGTTATTGAACAATAAACATCAACTAAGCAAGTGAGGGAGCATAGTAATGTACATATTAATCTTCTACGAATCTCCACCAAACTCTTCACCGATAATTACAATCCAGCCATTAGAGCCCACCACTGCTGAATGTAGGGCATCAGGTGGTATATCGAACCTTTCTGAAGCATTAACAACTTGCTTCTTTCCTTGAAAATCAAAGGTGATTGATCCATCTGTAACAAAAATGGATACCTTACCACGATGAGAATGTTCTGGATAAGTAAATCCAGAAAGATCCTGCCATTCATAAACATTAACGAACCCTTCCTGTTCAAATTTTTGAATAAACCGTTCTGATAATTCCATATTGATTAAGTATACCCAAAACACTAAAATTTAACACTATATCTTTACAAGTGTTATTTTATATCGTTTGTATACAAATACAAAGAATATGTCTAAAAAATACCACCGACAAAAATCGGTGATATTTTCCATTGTGCACCCAGAGGGACTCGAACCCCCAACGACTGATCCGAAGTCAGTTATGATATCCATTTCACTATGGGTGCATATTTAGCTGTTTCCTTACTTACTTTTCACTTCTGTCCGCTTCGTGCCCTATCATACGTCTAAAAGCAGGAAAAAGCAACGCTTTTCTGCTAGAATGTTCAAATATGAAAATTCAAACCATTGATATTCCAGAAATTGTTCAAGGAGTTGCAAAAACCCTTGAACATAAAGGGTTTGAAGCTTACCTTGTCGGTGGCTGTACTCGAGACCTATTATTAGGGAGAGCCCCTAAAGATTGGGACTTAACAACCAATGCTAAGCCTGAGGAAATACAAGCACTTTTCCCTGAACATTACGCCAATAATGATTTTGGTACGATAGGAATAAAGACGGAATCTGAAGATGAGTCTTTACGAATCATTGAGGTTACTCCATACCGCTCTGAGAGTGGCTACAGTGACTCTAGGAGACCTGATACTGTTACTTTTGGTGTTTCACTTGAGGAGGATCTAAAACGCCGTGATTTTACTGTTAATGCTCTTGCTTACAGGATTACTACTGATGTATTAGTAGACTTATTTGATGGAATAGGGGACTTGAACATCAAGCGACTGAAAACAGTAGGTGATCCTAATGAAAGATTTAACGAGGATTCACTCAGAATGATGAGAGCTGTACGATTAGCAGCTGAGTTAGAATTTGTAATCGAGGCAGAAACAATGTCAGCCATTCAGAACAACAGTCAGCAATTAAGTTGTATATCAATTGAACGTATCACTAGCGAGTTTTTACGAACACTTTCCTCACCAACACCGATGCAAGGTATTATTTTTATGGAAAAACTTGGTTTACTTGAACAATTCCTCCCAGAAATAGTAACAGGGATTGGCTGTGACC
>CAZEUI010000035.1:0-8631 GCA_964515625.1 uncultured Candidatus Saccharibacteria bacterium | reverse complement strand
AGGTTCAATATTTACGTTTGAGATGCAGTTGAGTATGTAGCAATGCTCTCAACCACATATTTTGTTTAATCCATAAAAACTTCAGTATTTCTTATGGATTAAATAATTGCTTAGAGATTCTTTTCTGATACTATATTTACATGACATTAAACTCTAAAAAAAGATTACTTACCGGTTTGCAACCATCTGGAGACTTGCACATTGGAAATTATTTCGGAGCCCTGAAACCTTTTTCTGAAATTTACCAAGATTTCAACAGCTATCTTATGGTCGCAGACTATCACGCACTCACAAGTCTGCGTGACCCTGAAGCATTGAGGTCTAATACTCTCAATGTTGTAAGGGACTACCTTGCTGTGGGCGTCGACCCTGAGGAAGCTATTATTTTCCGACAGTCTGACAACCAAGACCATATAGAACTTGGCTGGATATTTAACTGCCTTGTGACCGTACCTTTTTTAATGCAAGCTCATTCATACAAGGCAAAAGTGGCAAATGGAATTGAACCTAACGCGGGTCTTTTCACCTACCCAATGCTAATGGCCGCAGACATTGCTTTATACAATGCTGACATTATTCCTGTAGGTTCAGACCAAAAGCAGCACATAGAATACACGCGCGAAGCAATCGGAAAATTCAATAGGGCTTACGGGAAGACTCTTAAAGAGCCGAAAGAAATGATTGTCGAAGGTATGGGTATTGTTCCTGGTATTGACGGCAGGAAAATGAGCAAGAGTTATGGTAATACCATTCCTTTATTTGGCACGGAAAAAGAAATAGAAAAGGCAGTCATGAGCATCGTGACAGATTCGGCAGGCGAGCGACCAAAAAACGTGTATGCTATTCATAAACTTCTGAAAAGTGAAGAGGAGCTAAAGCCTATATATGAGAAAAACAAAGGAAGATATGGAGACCTAAAAAAACTTTTGGCGAAAGACCTAAATGATTTTATCTCTCCAATAAGGGAAAGGCGTGAGTCTATTACCGACAATGACGTATTGGAAGTCCTTAAAAACGGAGCAGTTAAAGCAAAGGCGATATCAAACCAAACTCTGGAAAGAGTTCGTGCAAATATTGGTATAGGAATGATAAACGAGTAGAGTGTTATCAATTCAGATTACTGGTGTAAAAAATCTTACATCTGGACTGAATTTATTTTTCTACTTACTTGTTATATAACAAGTAAAAATAAAATGTGAATTGACTAAACTTGCTTCTCACGATATTCTAACTATATGCCGAAGAAACAGCTGACACTGTGGAGGTTATAGTTTAATAAACGAGGGCTCTCTGAGTCGAAGTAGGGTGGCACCGCGATAATCTTATGATTAAAATCGCCCCTGCAGATGTATTAATAATTTAATATGTTTGTAGGGGCTATTCTTATCTCTACACATAACAATACTTATGGAAAGAACATTAATTGAGAATTTAAAAGAGGAAGTAGAAAAAAAAGTTACTATCAACGGAGTGGTGACGGTGGTGAGGCAGCAAGGGAAGATGGCTTTCTTTGATTTTCGTGACCGAAGTGGAATGATTCAAGGGGTAGTTTTTGGCAAGCCTGAAGTGTTAGAAGTGGCTAAAAAATTAACAGAAGAATGTTCCGTTTCAATTTCAGGAGTCGTTAACAAGCGTCCTGAAAAAATGATTAACCAAAAAATACAAAACGGTGACATCGAGCTTGAAATCACAGCTATTGAAATTCTAAATCGCTCAGAAGCAATGCCTTTTGACCTGAATGCAGACCTAAATCTAGACACATTACTAGACCATCGACCACTAACTCTTCGTCGACCACAAGAGCGGGCTATCTTTAATGTACAAGGTCAAATACTTATTGCTTTTCGAGAATTCATGACTGAAAATGGATTCACTGAATTTCAAGCACCTAAGCTAGTTGGTGGTGATGCCGAGGGTGGGGCAGAGGTCTTTAAAGTTAAATACTTTAAAGGAGTAGAAGCTTCGTTATCAACAAGTCCACAGCTGTATAAGCAAATTATGGTTGGAGTTTTCGAAAGAATATTTGCTGTCGGACCAACTTTCCGGGCAGAAAAAAGCGCCACTACTCGACACTTGAGTGAGATGTCTATGTTGGACTTCGAAATGGGCTTCATTAAAGACCATACCGATGTGATAGACATGACAACAAAATTGATACGAGCAATCGTTAATCGAATTAACAACAACTGCCAAGAAGAGCTTGGGTTATTAAACGTTAAAAAGGCATTGTCCCCTGAATTGTTTCCAACAATGACTTTGCGCGAGGCGCAAGAACTAATCAAAAAAGAAACAGGTGTAGACAAAACTAGCGAGCCAGATCTTGAGCCTGAAGACGAGAGATTCTTGTGTGAGTATGCGAACAAGAATTTAAATTCAGATTTTGTCTTTGTGACACATTTCCCAACTAAAAAACGACCATTCTACACACATGTTGACCCTGAAAAGCCAGAGTATACAAGAAGCTTTGACTTGTTATTTAGAGGTCTTGAGATGTGTTCTGGCGGACAAAGAGTTCATGATTACAATGAATTGATTGAAAGAATGAAAGACAAAGGATTAGAACCTGTTGAGTTCCAGTTTTACCTCCAAGCTTTCAAGTATGGACTGCCACCACATGGAGGAATAGGAATGGGACTTGAACGGTTAACAGCTAAGTTCTGCGGTATTTCTAATGTTAAAGAAGCAACTCTTTTCCCTCGTGATATCAACAGGATTGACACTCTCACTTCAAAAGACATTAGTGATACTGCAGAAATTTAAACTTAATTTATGACAAAAATTTCAATCACCACCAAAAACATAGCAGATGTAGATAAGAAATATTGTCGCATCGTACTAACTGAAGACAAGCTCATCAGGCATAGACTTGTAGAAACAGCTGACGGTTATTTGGAATACAGAATGGGCATTGGTAAGTATTCTGAAGTTACATTACGAACTTTCAGAACCTTAGTACGATCAATTGTATTAAATGCAAAATCTCATCAAATAGAAAACATCGCATTACATTTTGATGTGACATCTATGCCAAAAATATCTGAAATGGAAGATGGGTGGTTTTTTCGGACGCTTGGTGAAAATTTGCAACTAGCTCAGTATGAATTCGTCAAATATAAAACCAGTAAAAAAGATGCTTACAAATTATCAGAGATTTTAGTCTGTAACATCAACACATCTTCAGAAAAAAGAAGTTTTTCTGAAGGTCTGATTGTAGGAGAATCGGCTAACTTTACGCGAGATATTGCCAATACAAGTGCCGAAGACATGACACCGAGCCTACTTGCAAAGACTACTACAAAAGTCTTTACGGGGACTGACGCTATAGTCAAAGTATTAAATATCAAAGAAATTAAAAAGGAGAAAATGGGTCTTCTTGAAGCTGTCGGAAAAGGTGCTAGTGATAACCCTAGCCTTATCATCATTGAATATTGGGGTGCAGGAAAACCGACAAAAACAAATAATGACAAGAGTCCGATTGCTTTGATTGGAAAAGGAATAACTTATGACAGTGGGGGACTAAATATCAAGCCCAAAGGTATGCATGAAATGCATATGGACATGACTGGCGGAGCTACTGTTATCGGAGCAATGCAAGCTATTGTTAAATTAAAATTAAAGAAGAATGTGATTGGTTTTATTCCAGCAGCTGAAAATGCTGTTTCTGCTGAAAGTATGCGAGCTGGTGATATTGTGACATCAATGTCGGGCAAAACTGTTGAAATTTTACACACAGATGCTGAAGGGAGAATGGTTTTAGCAGACGCAATGACTTACGCTGAGAAGTATTATCAGCCAAAAGTAATGCTGGATATAGCAACACTAACAGGAGCTTCTCTTTCTGCACTAGGACAATTCACTAGTGCCACTATGACTAAGAATCAGACTTTAAGTGACTTACTAACGAAATTGGGCGAAGAAACTGGAGATTTAATGTGGCCTCTACCTTTATGGGATGAGTACAAAGCTTCACTCAAGAGTTCGCGTGCTGACATTTCCAATATCGCTACAAATTTTTCTCGGTATGGCGGATGTATTGAAGGTGGAACCTTCTTATCATTCTTCGCACCAAAAAAAGCACCTTGGGCACATATTGATATCGCACCAAGAATGGAAAGTATCTCAAGTGACAAGCTGACAAAGGGCGCTACAGGCGAACCTGTAAGGTTGCTTGTAAAGTTTGTGGAAACCTACTAAAGAATATAATTACTTTTATGAAACTCCTGTCTACAATTAAAGATAGGAGTTTTATTTATAAAAAGTTAATATATATAGATGAACTCTGAAACATCTTTTTCTATCAAGACAAAAACTTTTGAAGGCCCTATGGAACTTTTGATTGAACTTGTTGAAAAGCGCAAGCTGTTAATCAATGATATCTCACTTGCAGAGGTGACAGATGAATATATGCAGACAGTTAGCGAGATGCAGGAACTATCACTCCCAAACACTTCACAATTCATAACTCTTGCAGCAACGCTACTACTAATTAAATCTAAGTCACTACTGCCATCCCTAGACCTTACTTCTGAAGAAGAAGCAAGCATTGACGACCTTGAAGAACGTCTGAAACGTTATCAGATTTACCGTGAAGCAAGTCTTGACCTGCAAACTAAGTTTGGTAAAAATGTAATGTATGAGCCTGAATTTATTCCCCCAGGAGAACCTCTTTTCATTACCGATAAATTCTGCAACACTGATGAACTAAGCAAGGCGATGTTTCAAGTACTATCAAGCCTGCCAAAGTCCTTACCAAAGCCTAAAGCTCGACTAAACCCAGTGATTTCACTAGAGAACATGATAGATAAGCTTAAAACAAGAATACAACATCGTGCAATGATAAGATTTTCTGAAATCAGAGCAACTGAACCAGATCAAGAAAATATAATCGTTGGATTTTTAGCTATTTTAGAATTATTTAAGCAAGGAAATATCATAATTACTCAAAATAAACACTTTGACGATATTCAACTTGAGCTAGACAAAACTGACACACCAAGATATTACTAAAGGAAATAGGCTCTTTAATATCATTTTTTCTGATTTGGTGCAAATGATATGCGTCAGAAAGTTTTTTTATGATAAGATATAAACATGCCACTCGATGTGTTAATTGAGGCGTTACTTTTTTACAAAGGAACGCCTCAAAACAAGGTTAAATTGATTAAATTTTTTGCGGTGCCTGAAGAAGATTTTTCCAATGCCTTAATTAGACTTAAAGACAGACTTCAAACAGGAGCTGTCAGATTAATTGAAACTGATCTCGAAATACAACTATCAACAGCTTCCGAATTAACAAGTTTTGTAGATTCGTTACGTAAAAAAGATCTGTCTGGAGACATTAGTAAGGCAGGGTCTGAAACACTAGCGATTATCCTCTACAGAGAACCGGTCTCTCGTGCAGAAATTGACCGCATCCGCGGGGTGAATTCATCTTTCATAATTCGCAATCTTCTCACAAGAGGGTTGATTACCAGAGAATCAATCACTGGTAATAGTTATAACTTCAGAATCAGCCCTAAACTTCTCCAGCACCTTGGTATCAGCAACAAGAAAGATCTACCTCAATTCTCAGAGTTCATGAATGTCATCGATACTTTTGACGCTACAGAAAAATAAATATGAACGAAGAACATCCTCATATCATAAACACCGGACAAGAGAGTGAAATAAAAAAATTTCCTATTTTCCCACAACTAGCAGTTTTAGGGCTTATTTTAATAACTCTATTTGGAGGATGGCTTTTTGACGAAGATCCAACAGAAGCCAAAACCGAGATAAGAGAAGCTTTGCCTCCAGCAAATGAAAAAACTTATCCGATACTGCCGCAAAAAATTAAAGAAGTTGCTTTAAAGGCCACAGCTGCTTACGTTTGGGATGTCTCGAATCAGCGTGTTTTGTATTCCAAAAATTCTGATCAAGAACTTCCACTAGCCTCAATCACCAAACTCATGACCACACTACTGGTGCATGAGTTAATTTCAGAAACCGAGCATGTAGTAATCACCAAATCTGCGATACAACAAGAAGGGAGTATTGGACTACTGATTGGCGAGGATTTAAACATAGAAGAATTAAGAAAATTAGCACTAATCTCATCCTCTAATGATGCCGCTTATGCACTTGCAGTAAGTGCAGGCTCGCTACTGGGTCAAGGAGATTCAGCAGGACAGTTTATACAAGGCATGAACATTAAAGCGGACGAGTTAGGCTTAAACACCTTAGAATTCTGGAACACTACGGGTCTTGATCTGTCCACAACAAGACCAGGGTCAGTAGGAAGTGCTCGTGATGTCTCTCTTTTAATGGAGCATATAATTACAAATTATCCAGAAATAATAGAGTCTACCCAAGCTGTAGGCACTAGAGTCTACAATTCTGCAGGTCTGTATCATGACATTACTAATACCAATGAAATTATAATGAAAATTCCAAATCTTATCGGATCAAAGACGGGGTACACTGACTTAGCCGGTGGGAACCTTACTATTGCTTTTGATATCGGGTTCAATCACCCTATCGTCATCACAGTCTTAGGATCAACATACCAAGACCGCTTTGATGACGTTTACACTCTTTTAACAGAAGTTCAAAAATCAATAAGCAACCAATAGTAATCATGAATTCAATAATCCTCAATGTCCTAATACCTGCCCTCTCAACTTTTACTATAGGCTTCTTACTAACACCTCTAGTTACACATTTTCTATACAAGTACAAAGTCTGGAAAAAAGTTGGCGGAAAAGTTACACTCGGAGGAAGAGTGGCGACCGAATTCAATAGATTAAAGGGGTCCGAAGAGACTAAAACTCCACGGATGGGAGGTATCGTTATATGGGCAAGTGTTCTAATAACACTGATAGCAACTTACGTATTATCTATCATATTTCCAGACTCTCTTTTTGCTGAATTGGATTATTTGAGCAGATCTCAAACCCTTATCCCTGCAGCAACCCTACTTATAGGGGCACTGATTGGGTTCCTTAGTGATTTTTATGACGTAACTCATGAGGGGCGGGGGATGCGTCTATCAATCAGACTTTCACTCATATCAGCACTAGCCACTTTTCTTGGGTGGTGGTTTTATGACAAGCTCGATGTCACTTCCATCAGCATCCCTTTTGACGGGAGCTTAGAGCTTGGTATTTTTATAATACCTTTTTTTGTTTTACTGACAATAATGTTATATGCAAGTGGTGTCATTGACGGTATTGATGGGCTTTCTGGAGGAGTGTTTGCTTCTATTTTTACAGCTTATACTGCCATTGCTATCATTCAACAGCAATTTGACCTAGCAGTTTTTTGTGCTTCAGTAGTTGGAGGGATTATGGCTTTTCTCTGGTTCAATATACCTCCTGCAAAATTTTGGATGACTGAAACGGGCTCCATGGCACTCACGTTATCGCTAGCAACTGTTGCCTTTATGACAGATTCACTTGGGGACGGTAACGGTATCTCGCTATTACTCATTGTTGGACTTCCACTTATTGCAACTGTTGCATCTAATGTTATTCAAGTGACATATAGAAAAGTAACTGGGAAGAAATTTTTTAGGATTGCACCACTCCATCACCATTTTGAGGCTATAGGATGGCCTTCATATAAAGTCACAATGCGTTACTGGATTATCAGTATTTTCTGTGCAGTTATCGGTGTAATTATAGCCAGTATCGCATGAAAAATAGAAAACCAAAATCTTTTGACATGATCTTACTGTCCCTAATCGGACTTATGGTTTCTGTTGGTTTTTTAATCTTCTCTTCAGCATCTCTTGGACTAATATCGAGGAGTGGTGCTAGCTTTGGGTCTGTTGCTTTTAGTCAGTTTGTCTTTGGTGTGCTAGGTGGTGGGATTGCACTCATGATTATGAGCAATATTTATTATCGCCATTGGCGAAAATATTCTTTCTACATCTTTATCATTTCACTACTATTAACTCTAGCTGTTTTCATTCCCGGACTAGGAATGACTCATGCCGGAGCTACAAGATGGATTAACCTTGGTTTTGCAACCTTTCAACCTTCTGAATTTCTCAAGATCGGTTATATTATTTATCTAGCAACTTGGCTTTCAGAGGCTCAACCTAGAATAAGGGAGTGGAGGCACGGGCTAATACCCTTTGCTATAATTACAGGAATTACAGGAGGAGTGATGTTGATACAGCCTGACACCGACACTTTTATGATTATGATCTTTGCTAGTATGTCTATGTTTTTTACAGCCGGTGCAAAATGGCGAGATATTGGATTGATAATTTTAGGAGGAATTGCGATAATTATGATTATCGCAATGACTCGCCCATACATCATGGACAGGCTAATGACTTTTATTAATCCTGAAGCAGACCCTCTAGGTAGTGGTTATCAGATTAAACAATCACTTATTGCTATCGGGTCTGGAAATATTACAGGTAGAGGCTATGGACAAAGTATTCAAAAATTTGAATACTTACCAGAACCTATCGGGGATTCTGTTTTTGCTGTGTACGCTGAAGAGTTTGGTTTTATCGGTACTGTACTACTTATTATCACTCTCATTTTCCTGACACTTCGCGGATATAGAACAGCAACAGAGGTTAATGATATTTTTGGGACACTGCTCGTTATTGGTTTTATGACGACCATCATAGCTCAG
>CAZEUI010000034.1:0-8648 GCA_964515625.1 uncultured Candidatus Saccharibacteria bacterium | reverse complement strand
ACTGCGAACTATTTTTCGAGACAGTGCTTACAGAATAGTCATCACTAACCCAGATGAAATTTATGATGTGCCGAAGGGTGAAAAGTTAGTTATAGCTTCTATATCGTCCAGGATGCTCTACAGACTTACGAGCCATTCAGATTGCCGAAAGAGTTGGAGCGAAGAAAATCATCAACCTTTCTAACATAGATTACGTTTACACATCTGACCCCAGAACCAATCCTAAAGCTGAGAAAATTGAGACTATCAAATGGGCTGACTTCAGAGCCTTAATTCCAAAAGAATGGGGGCCTGGACTCTCTTCACCTTTTGACCCTATTGCTGCTAAAGAAGCAGAAAAAAAAGGCATAGAAGTTGCCATTATCAATGGTAAACGACCAGAAGCTTTGATAGATTACCTTGATAACAAAGAATTTATTGGAACAAAGATCTCTTAGAAGAATATAAAAACAGACTGGTGCCTCCGGCACCAGTCTGTTTTTATATTCTTCTACCCTACCCCTTAAACTTAGATAAAAACTTTTCAATCTGTTGATGCAAATCCCTAATTGATTCGCTATTAACGATAGTAAAGTCAGCCATTTCCATCACTTTAGCTTTTTGCATGCCGTGAGGATCAGGGTCATTTTTCTCCAACTCTTCATGATTAAGAAATTGTTCGTATGTCACCTTATCAGTAACAGACCTCCTGGCCTGAACTCTTTTATAGCGAACTTCTGGATATGAATCTACAGCCAAAATAATTCCGCCATTCTTCTTAAGGTACTCTGCTTCAGCCAAGGCTCGCACAGACTCAATCACAACATCTTCCCTACCTTCTTTTTCTGCTCGTTCAAACGCTCTCGACACAACAACATCATTACCATATTTCTCACGTAACTGATTAGCAGTAATCCGCATCTGACTACGATGTGTCGGCAAATTACTCCTCTTAATTTCAGCCAGAATAAATTCTCTCGAAGAATAATGAGCAAAACCATGCCGTGAAGCCAAGTAATTAACCACCGTACCTTTACCAGAACCATCTGTACCTGTTATACCTATTATCATGAATGAATGAATGCCCAAAGGGCATATTATGAATTTATGTCCCAATTTCCCCCTACCAAAGGGGAAATTGCTGGACAAACAACCCTAATAATTAAAAAAATTGGCAAAAACCTCAAACGCAAACCGTCAACCGTCACTAATACCCCCTCCTTTCCGCATAAGCAACCACCAAAGGACTAGCAATACAAATCGAAGAATAAGTACCAGCCAGAACTCCCGCAAACAAAATAAGAGCAAAGGTCTGGGTAACCGAACCTCCAAGGAAATACAGTGCTGACAATGTAACCAAAGTAGTAACTGAAGTGTTAATTGATCGTGCCAATGTTTCTGACACAGCATTTCCGACAATCTCATCATAAGGCTTAGTTAGACTATAAGAAACAGTCTCTTGAACAATTCCACCAGGCAAAGTCTTCTTAGAACTATGTTCAGTACGATTATTTTTTAAATTTTCTCTAACACGATCAAACACAACAATTGTGTCATTTACAGAATACCCAAGCACAGCCAACAAAGCCATTACGAACAAGACATCCACTTCAACTCCTAAGTAGTAACCAAGCAATGCCATCACAGCCGTCGGAACAAGGACGTCATGAACCAAAACGAAAATTGTAATCAATCCATACACCCATGAGCTAACTGGAGTTCCGATACCTGCAAAAGCAAATGCAACATAGAGAATAATAATTGATACTACTCCCCCAATTGCCCACAATGACTTGTCTTTTAATTCCTGTCCAATTATCGGACCAATGGAAGTAAATCTAGTAATTTCTCCACCAGAATCAAAACTTGTCACAGCAGTAATTAGACTTTCTCGTTCACTATCACTAAGATCTCTGGTCCTAATCAAATATCCACTTCGACCTGTATCATCAACAGATTCACGAACTGATATTCCACCAAAACCTTGAGCATTCACAATATTTTCTACAACCTCCTTACCTGGAGAAACATCATAAGAAACTTCTGTGAGTGAACCCCCAGCAAAATCAATACTAGGCTTTAATCCTAAAGAAATAATTAACATCACACTGCTCACCATGATAACAGCTGCGATAATAAGGAAAATTTTTCGATACGTAATTACAAACATAAATTATTTTAAAATACCACTACCGAATAATTTTGACATCAAGCCACCTTGAGACAACTTAACATCTGGTAAGGCCATCAGAAGTGTCCTGGTGATAATCAAAGCAGAAAGCATTGATACTATTACCCCCATTCCAAAAACTAAAGCGAATCCTTTTACTAAAGAAGTACCAAACCAAAAGAGGATAATAGCTGACAGCAAACTTGTAACATTACCATCCCGAATAGCACTCCATGCACGAGAGAATCCGACACGGACAGCTTCTCGACTACTAGAACCTGACCTATATTCCTCCTTCATCCGCTCAAAAACCAAGACATTCGCATCAACAGCCATACCAAGAGAGAGAATGAATCCTGCAAGCCCTGCTGCAGTTAATGTAACTGGTATCAACTGGAAAAGCAGTAGCATGATGGTTATATATGAGAGAAGAGCCACTCCTGCAACTAAACCTGGTAAGCGATACCAAAGTAGCATGAATATAATCACGAAACTTAGACCGAATATTCCAGCATGAATACCATTACCCAACACCTCAGCTCCTAATGAAGCTCCAATAGTCTGAGTACTGTCCAGCTTGATTGGCACAGGTAAAGCTCCAAAGCTTAAGTTTTTAGCAAGCTGTTTTGCTTCATCAGGAGTGAAGCTTCCAGAAATAATAGCAGTACCTCCCGTAATAGCTTCGTTCACCACCGGTGCTGACAACATTTCTCCATCAAGAAAAATTCCTAATTGTTCTCCAACATGATCTCTAGTAATGTCCGCAAACAATTTACTACCTTCTTCAGTAAATCTGATTGATACTAAGGGCTCATTAGTAGGCTGACCACCACCGCCACTAGCAAATTCTAAACTAGCAGATTCTAAATACCGACCAGTTAGACCTGTATCAACAAACGGCGACTGTATCTCTAGACTGTCAGAACTTATTGACTCTCCGTTAATCTTAACCTCACCAATAATAGCTCCTGAAGAACTACTGTTTTCTTTTAGTGAATTCAGACTGTCTATCGCAGATTGCTGTTGAGCAAGTTCGGCACTATAGATCTTAAACTCTAAAAGTGGTGTTCTTCCTATTTCAGCCACAGCGTCTTTAACATTAGTCACACCAGGCAACTCAATTACCAAACGTTCGACAGGATTATCCGTCACAAAACTACCATGCTCCACCTGAACAATAGGCTCTGAAACTCCGAACACGTTAATACGTCGCTCAATAACATCCCGAAGAACATTCATTAGTTCAGGAACTTCCAGTGGGTCAATTTTTGAGACGTCAGCTTCATAGACCAAGTGTGACCCGCCAGCCAAATCTAGACCTAACTTAAAGGGTCGTTCAGCATCTGCATTAACAGAATTATAATAGACACTAGAAGCAGTCCAGATCATTACTCCAATAATAACCAAAACACGAACCCAACGCAGAAATGCGATAGATTGCGGTGATGATTTTTGCTCTGATTCAGACATATTTTTGTATATAATTTATGGGTCTTTTTATACCATATTAACACCTCTCATACTATTGACGAGCAAGCTTGACTAGGTTGCTCAATAAATAAGCAATGGTAATCGGACCAATCCCTCCAGGAACAGGTGTTACTAACGAGGTCTTAGAGAATGTTTTTACATCAACATCACCAACTAAAACTCCACCATCTTCTGATGTTCCTGCATCAAAAATAATCACACCTTCCTTTACTAATTCTGGTTTTATAAAATGAGGCTGTCCGATTCCACTAACAATAATATCAGCCTCTTTCAAAACAACTTCGTCATAAGTCTTCTCTGCTAAGACACTGACATCACCACCTTTTGCTTCAGCATACTTAATTGCTGGCAAGCCTACGAGCCTACCCTTTCCTAATACAACAACCTTCTTTCCTTGCCATTCCACTTTGTATTTTGTACTAATTTCATCAATAGCTCCCACGACCGGTGAAAAACACGCATCAGCAACAACTCCATAAGAAAATCCGTCAGGATCTTTATTAACTGGTACCGCAGCCAGTACAATGTCGCGGTCGATTTGTTTCGGTAAAGGTAATTGCACAACAATACCATCTGTAAACTTTGTTATTGTAGAAATATACTCAACAATCATCTCAGTAGTAGCACTTGAAGGGAATTTTTTGACAGCTAATTCAACACCGACAGATTCTGCTTTTTTAGCTTTCATCTCCAAGTATTTCCTAGTTTCAAAATTTGGATTACAGGTAATAACGGCCATACGCGGAGTACGGCTAACTAAAAGCACTTCCTGAGCAACTTTCTCTAAGAGATCCTTAGCAATTTCTTTTCCATCTACAACCATAACTATCGGCAGTATACCAGAAAAACAACCTTTTTACTTCAAAAAACAACCATCTAAGAAGATATGAGTTCCGACAACTCCCCACCAATAGAATGTTTGGGGGAATAAGACAGATCATTCTTTGCTTTTTCTATGGATGCACAACTGTGTTTTACATCACCCTCGCGAGAAGCTAATGATTCGGTCAAAAGTTTTTTACCTGCACTTGCTTCAATTTTGAAAATTAAAGAATTCAGTGAGGTCTCTTGCCCAGTAGCAATATTATATATATCTCCAGACACCCCCTGATCAATAGCCAGCAAGTTAGCTGCGACAACGTCTTTTACAGACACAAAATCACGAGTCTGTTCCCCATCTCCAAATATTTTTATCACCGTCCCTGCTAAAATATGCTTTCGTAATAAGGAAATAATGCCAGAATACCCAGAATTTGAATCCTGCCTCAAACCAAAAACATTAAAATAACGTAGCCCTATTGTCTCAAACTGACCACTCTCACTATAATACTGAGCATATATTTCATTAGTTCGCTTATGAACAGCGTAGGGCGACAAGCAGTTTAGGTCATCATTTTCAGACACCAGAGATGATGAGGTGTCGCCATAAACTGCGGCTGAAGAAGCGTAGACCACTCTTTTTACACCGCTTAATCTAGCCGCATTAAAAACCGTTAAAGTACCATTAACATTAGTATTATGTGTCCCTATCGGATCTTTAATTGATAAAGGTACTGAGACAATAGCTGCTAAGTGAATTATGTACTGCTGACCTTTACAAACAGTATTCATAAAAACCTCATCAGAAATATCTCCTTGCAGGTAGTTAACCTTTTCTAATTGATGCTGAATATTACAGGCTTCTTGTACAGATTTTATATCCACAACAGTAACCTTCTCCCCTTCCGCAACAAGAGCATCCACGATATGAGAGCCAATAAATCCAGCCCCACCTGTCACTAAAAATGTTCTATTCATACCCAACTAAAACTAAGGAAACTCTGATTAAGTTCCTGTCCTCATTATTATTGTCGCAATTGTCTTGAGGGCAATTTGTGTATCTAAAAATAATGATCTTCTTTCTAAATAAAATAAATCATACGAAAGCTTGTCTATAGTCCTTTCTACATCCACACCTCCACGAGGTACATCAAAATTATTTATCTGTGCCCAGCCGGAAAGACCTGGTTTAATAAAGTGTCGTGTATTGTAATAAGGAATATTCTCAGAATAAACAGAAGCCAAAGCCGGCATCTCCGGTCGAGGACCAATAAATGATAAGTCCCCTTTTAGAACATTCAGTAACTGTGGCAACTCATCAATTCTAGTCCTCCGCAGAAAAATTCCAACTTTAGTATCCTTTAGAGTACTTTTCAATGCCTGAGGCCCTACATCAGCCCCATTTTTGGTTCGAAATTTATAAATAGAAATTAGATCATTATACTGACCCACTCTAACTGCTGTATAAAACAACGAACCCTTATCTTCATACTTAATAGCTAGTGCGACAAAAGGAAATATTATAGCCGCAGGAACAAGTAAAGCAACAGCTCCGACAACATCAATTGTTCTTTTTATAGAATCATAAATAGCATTCCCTGACTGGGAAATATTGTTAATGAACCAATCGTATTGCAACATGTTTACAGGAACCCGATCAAAAGTATCTTCATACAGGCGATTAAAATCTAGGAACGTACATGCAAAATGTAAGAATGATAAATTGAATAAAACAGGTAAAAATGACTTGATAGATTCACCTCGAGAGTCAGCCACGATAAGCTCGATATTCTCCCTCTCCATCAATGACATTATTTTAGACTCAAAATCCTTAGTGTCCGACAGAGTTTTTTCATCAACAATTCTAACGAACTTATAATTATAACGATCGTTATTATTTATTTCATCAGCTAGTTCGATTGCTTCCGGACCATCAGCAATTAATACTGCTCTGTAACGCTGTTTCTGAGAAAGTAATGGCATTAATCTTAATCGCCACAGACTTAGTAAAATAATAGAAATAACAAGATAAATAACTAAGTTTGTTTTAGGGGCAATTCCAAAAGGAATGATGAAGAACAGGACACCAGCCACCACGACATTGATAACTTGAGCATAAAGAATTCTATTGACTAACAGCTTCTTAAGTAAGTTCGTATGCTTATCATACAAACCTAAAATAAAGAACACTACCAGCCAGACAGTACTAAAAATCATAAATGGCGGAACGTGTTGAGATAACCTTTCTACTGACGGCAACTCGAAATAACGCACCAAAAGTGTCAGCCATAAAGCAAGATTAAAGGCAATAATGTCACCGATAATTAAAATAAATAACTCCCTTGTTCTTTCACCCATTTTTAATTATCATTAATAATTAAATCCTACCTGAAATTTAAGGATATACAAGGATTAACCTGAACATAAAACATAAACTTCCACTCCTTAATCACCTGTAACAAAAAAAACAAATTATGCTAATATAATCACATTTTATGGAACTTTGGTTAATCCTTGCAATCATCTCAGCAGTTTTCAGTGGAATTTCAAGCTTCATTCTCAAAGCTGTAGCTAAAAATAACGAAAGTTCAGAACTACATGTTTTATACAGCTCCCTATTTGGACTGATATTACTTACTCCAACTGCCCTGTATGTGGATGGAATATCCAGCTTTAGTTCATTTACAATTGGACTATCGGTATTATCAGGACTTATAGCTTCTGTCAGTATTATTTTCAAGGTTTACGCCCTTAGACATATAGACACCACTATTTACTTTCCTCTTTTCAAAATAGTCTCACCTTTCTTCGCTATTATTTTAGGGATTGTTTTTTTTCAAGAAACGTTCACCCAGCTAGAGTGGTTCGGACTACTTGTCAGTCTAATTATCCCTTTATTACTTATTACCAAAACCGAAAATAAACGTCAAAATAATTTAAGAAAAGGAATCTTACTCATACTATTTACAGGTACTCTTGCCGCTTTAATAGCAGCTTTAAATAACTATCTCTCAAGTACTTCCACCAGTGTTTTATGGATCGGAGTTTTTTCTGCCATCGGAATACTTATCGGTTCAAGTACACTAATGTTAATTAAACACGGATCGTCTGAAGTTAAGGAGACCATAAAAACTCACACGACAAAACAAGCCTTATGTTGGGCGCTTATTAGAGGAATCACCATAAACTTATCTTTCGTTGCTTTCCTGTATGCCTTAACCTCCAATGGAACATTAGGTATCGTCTACACCATTGTTTCAATGTATATATTAATTCCGATTGTATTAGCCATAGTTTTTTACGGTGAACATTGGAACTTTAGAAAAATACTAGCCATAACCCTATCTGTCCTTGCACTTGGTTTATTTTTATAAGTAACTTTTCTAACGTATAATGTTTTATATATTATGAAACCTAATGCTGTCAATAAACCTCTGAAAATTCTTTATCTTATTACTAAGAGTAATTTTGGTGGGGCTCAGAAATACGTTTTCGATTTGGCTATTGCAGCTGTTGAGAAAGGTAACGAGGTACAAGTTGCTGTCGGTGGCACCGGCGAAGCTGGTGCCACCGCAGGCACTCTTGTCGAAAAACTTATATCTAAAGAAATACCAGTCTACTTTATTAAAAACTTCATGCGGGACATGTCACCCCTAACTGACCTAAAAGCTTTTTTTGAAATATGGTCTTTACTTCATCGAGAGCAACCAGATATTTTACATGTCACTAGTTCAAAAGCTGGTGGTATTGGAGCCTTAGCCGGTCGACTGTCTGGAATAAAAAAAATAATTTTCACATCTCACGGACTTACAGTTGATGAAACGTGGAGACCACGATGGCAACGTGTTCTTATCTATATAAGTACTTGGGTTACTTTGCGACTAGCTCATCACAGCATCATGATTTCGACAGAGACTTTTAACCGTGTCCAAAAAATGCCGGGACTAAAAAACCGAGTATCATTAATCAAAAATGGCATCTCTGACATCAATTTCTTAAATAAAAATACTGCACGAGAAAAACTTGCACCTCAAGTGCCACAACATTCATTCTGGGTCGGAGGTATCGGAGAACTCCATCCTAATAAAAACTGGTCTTCTGTCATCAGAGCAATGACCGACCTCCCCCTTAAAGTTCACCTCTTAATTATCGGTGAAGGTGAGGAGCTTTTACAATTAAAACAACTAAT
>CAZEUI010000033.1:663-8707 GCA_964515625.1 uncultured Candidatus Saccharibacteria bacterium | reverse complement strand
AACCACTTTGATGTCCCCCTTCTAAATAAATATTACCCAGGTGATTTAACACAAATTAAAAGTATCGACTTGCTGGAAGACATCAGACTTTCACTTGGACGCCGATTACGTCTCGACAGTATCGCTCAAGCTACACTAGGAACAAAGAAATCCGCCGACGGCTTACAAGCTGTACGTTGGTGGCGTGAAGGAAATATCGAAGATATTAAAAAATACTGCGAACAGGATGTTAAGGTGACGAAAGAAATTTTTGAATACGCTCGTAAATACGGTCATGTAAAATTTAAAGATGGTCACCGTAAAAAAGAGATTCCTCTCGATACTTCCCATTGGGAAATCAAAGAAGATTCAGCGATGACACACGCTATGCTTTTCTAGAGTAGAGTTTAAAAAAGCCGGCAGATGCTTAAACATCCACCGTCTTTGTCTAACCTCCTAAGAACAATAATTTTTAACTTTTTGAAAACTGTTTAAGCTTACTGTCAAAACCTGAAGTTTCTCGCAACTGCTTAAGACCGCCATCTCTAACACCTAAATGCCAAAATCTTTCATTGTCAACATAAAGACAGACTGCACCCACTTCTTTATGTGCCCATAAAGCCAAATCTTGAATCTGTGTATTAAACAAAAGACTCATCCCCTTACTAGACAGAGCCCGAAGAACATCTTTCCCCAGACTTAAACCAGCATCTTCTTGAGTACCAGTCCCCATCTCATCAAAAATAAGTAACACTTCACTTCCAGCAACTGAATTAAGAGAATCGACCACATTCCCCAATTTTTGCAGCAATAGCTCAGCTTTTGAACCAGCACCCCTCTCGCTAACAATAATACCGATATGACGTTTTACATTCCATGTAAAATTAGTACCGAATACCAACAATCCACTCTGAGCCAAAAATAAATTTTCAGCCACAGCAAAACTAGCAGTAGTCTTACCTCCGGCATGTGCGCCAGTTAAGCAAATAGACTGACTTATGATTGGCGGAATGTTCGTAATTCTGACATAGTCAGTTACATCGTCGCGATAGAGCAATCTGACAGGAAAAATATCTTCAAAACACAGAAGATGTTCGCTAAAAATAAGTTTAGGTAAAGTTAAGGGCGATTTCATAACCTCTGAAGCTTTTATCTGTATGTCTACCAAATCAACAACCTCCTTAAGTCTAATTATGTGTGAATAGAAAAATTCCCTATGACCGACAACAGCGTCAACAATAGGAACGAATGTTGACGAACTGAGAACTTTATCCAAAGCAAACCAACGATTCGTCATGTCAGTTAGACTTGACTCAAAAGAAACAAATTCTTTTCCAATTTCAGGATCCCACCTTCTCAACATTTGAAAAAACCGAGAACCTAATTCTGTAGAATGCCTATTTATTACTTCTGCATCCACCCTTTCATTCAGAGAATTAATTTTTTTATCTTGATCTTCTCTAGCTTCTTCAGTGATAAGGTGAACAGATTCCTCATTGTCCTTGACGCTCATACTAAAAAAGCAAATGGACAAGCCTTCATTACTGTATCTGAACTGCAACGACACACTCAAACGAGACTTTTTCTTAAACAAATTCCAGATTTTTCTATCTTTAGAGATATCCTCCAGATATTTTTCAGTTGCTTTTATAATATCAGAACCAAGGCAACTTGGAAGATAATCTAATTCCATCTTTTTATAAAGCAATTCTTTTTCTATTGCAATTTCCCTCTTGTATTTCCACCTTTCAAAAAAACCTAAGCCGCACAATATTCGCCAATCTTTATACCAAACATTACCAACCCAATCTGGACAGATATAATCATCATACTGTGACATACAAGACGAATATAACTGATGCCCAACAACATCAACATCTTTAAAAGAAAAATTCGAAACACGAAAAAAATCACTACATGGTTCAGAAAAATTAACAGTTACATATACAGTCACCAAACCCTGCATCACGAACATATTTTCTAATTTATCAGTAACATGTCCGGCCATAGTTTTCTCAGACTCTTCTAACTTAAGACTTTCCTTTAAAACATCCCTAAGTTTTACTAAGCGACTAGGAAGAAGAGTGTCTTCTTCTAGGAGTTTAAGCATTTCTCTTACACGCCTCCAATGTGGCGAATGTTTAATTTCCGGATTATAGTAACTTAAAAAGTCTTTTTGAGAATTAGGTAGACTGAACTCTATTTTCATCTGTCTGATAAAATCACGTCTTTTTTTATCAGACAAGAGCCAAGAAACTAATTCTTGACGAGCGATGATTTCATGCTCATCAGTAATCCCAAAACTATCAACCAGTGATGACTAATCAATACCTATTCCTGCCAACAGTTCCGACAAATGAAAATCTTTAGGGTTAATAAAATCAATTCGATCTTCCTGTTTAACATCTTTTTTCCAAACCTCCCATTTTTTTAAATAATCAATTTTCGGAATACCTATTGCAATTCCTGGTACATTTGATTCAAAATTATCACTCATCACTCTCTCCTACTAAATTAAAATTATTTTTTCAATATACTTCCATTTTTATTATACATAAAATATTGTGTGTATCAATATATACACACAATATCTATGTCTTCAAAGAAATTTGATTATGTAAAAAACTCGACATATCCGACCATGCTAGATAAAATAATACTATACCAAACAAAGGGCCAAAGAGTATTTTTTCGGATAAATTGTAAGAAGAAATGAATAACGATTAAAGCGGTGACGAAAGATACTAGTGACCCTAAACCAACAATCTCCCAATCAACAGAAACACCTTCTTTAAGCAGTCCTATACTTGATTTAATACCTACAGCCAGTGTGATTGGAATAGCTAGCAAGAAAGAAAATCGTGATGCTTCATATCGAGTCAGACCGAGAAGCATCCCCCCCGCTATGGTCGACCCTGACCGCGACATCCCAGGTATAATTGCCATGGCTTGAAAAAAACCGACAAGCAAACCTGTCTTTAAGGTTAATTCTCCATGTGTAGGCTTGATATAGTATTTCCATTCTGAATACATAAAAAATATTGAGGTCAAAAAAAGTACAACGGCCACAACAGATGTTGTTCTGAAATTCTCATCGATAAACGACTCAAGTAATAATCCGATTATTCCAGCAGGAATTGTAGCAATGATTAATGAGTATAAAAGAATAATATCTTTTTTATTTACTGGCAGACGACCTAATTTACGCAAAGCTACCTGCACAAGGTTCCAGATATCAGATCGAAAATAAAATATAACGGCGGCTGTAGTGGCAAAATGTAAAACAGCATCAAAAGCCAGCCCATTAATCTCGTCCATAGCAAACAGCTCTCTAACCAAAACTAAGTGTCCGGTAGAAGAGACTGGTAAAAATTCAGTCACTCCCTGAACGAAACCTAATATTACTGCATCCACTAAATCCATATGTGAAGAGTATAGCACGCAAAAGTATGTGTTATAATTTTTAACACATTATCAATAAAACTCCGTATTCTCATGGAACCAACAAACCAACAAACATCTCCAATCTTACCTATCGCAATCATTTGCGGTTTTGCAATGATTGCGATAGCAATTTTTTTCACAAACAAAGACAAGGCTACCATTGTCGCCCCTCTACAAAATAATGATGAGGTAGCCTCAAAAGAAATGCGACCGGTAGATGAGACCGACAATATTCGAGGGAATCCAAATGCCCAAATCTTAATGATCGAGTACTCTGATTACGATTGCCCGTTCTGTAAAAGTTACCACGCAACAATGAACCAGGTAATGGATGAGTACGGGATTACAGGTAAAGTTGCTTGGGTATACCGACAATTTCCCATTGTCCAACTTCACCCAAACGCTCCAAAGATTTCTGAAGCTGCTCTATGTGTTGACAGCATTGCTGGTAACGATGCATTTTGGAAATTCACAGACCTTATCTACAAAGAGCGTGACCTGAACGAAGCGACTAATGTCACAAAACTTCCTCAATATGCTGAAGAGTCAGGAGTCTCAAAGGCGGACTACATTGCATGTATGAGCAATGGAGATATGAAAGAAGCTGTTGCAAAAAGTATCGAAGACGGATTTAACTCAGGTGCAAGAGGTACACCCTACACCATCTTGACCGTCGGTAATGAAAAAGCGATTATAAACGGGGCACAATCTTATGATGTCGTAAAAGGAATCATATCAAATCTCATCGACCAACTTGATGGAAAAATTGATGCTTCAAAATCAACAACATCAACTTCGGGAGTAAGGACTAACGAAAATGGTGTCCCTTTAATCTAATGAATTGATAAGGAATAAAAAACACCCGTTCTGCGGGTGTTTTTTATTCCTTATTTCCTTAACAACTCTACAAGGTAACAATAATCACTTTTCTTTTTGTCACAATCCTCTAGTAAGAATTTTCCTGAAATAATTTCTTGTGTCGCATTGATAATCTCCTTCTTAAGAAGGTCAACTTCTTCATCCGTAATAGTAAATGACTCTTCATGAATATCACCCTTAGTATCAGCCTGAACAAAAGACAAAGAGCCTTCATGACAACTATACCTTTCGTCATCATATAAACTAAGTAATAGTGCGTAAAAAACAAGCTGTCTTTTATAGCCACCGTCAGCATCTTTAGTATTACCTTCGATCATATTCCTTGTCTTAGGCTTACCTGTTTTGTAATCGACTACACGCACAGCATAACCTTCTTCATCTAGATCTATTCGGTCTAGCTTTCCAGTCAAAATTAATTCAGGTAATTTTTGAATACCTGTCGGTAACACAACTTTCAAAGAAAATTCTTCTTTAGTGTTCTTTGGCAGAGTAGCTTCTAAATGTGTTTTATAAACAAATATTTCCCCAAGACCTTTCTCCAACAACCTTACATACTCTTCCACAGTTAGAGGAAGTCTATTCAACTCTTGTTCCAATTTACTCTTCACCTCTGTATCTAAAGGAAAATCACCAGACATAGTATGTTTATGTGTCATGTACTCGAGAACATTATGAACTGCAGTACCATACTGCATATGAGCTGGCTGCACCTGCGGAATCCTTAATACATTACGATAAAAATAATCCCAAGGACTACGTAAGTAATTGTTTAGTGAAGTTGCAGAAAATCCTCTTTCTGTCAGAATCTGACGCAATAATTCAGCATCTATAGCTATCGGAGATAAAGACTGCTTTATTGACTTCAGTGAATCAAACTCAGACTCCTCCTTCACAGTTTCCACCAATTCAACATGTACTTCATCCACTTTTTCTAATAATCTAGCAGGAATCAACTTGCGTCCGTCAGCGTTAACTTCAGATGAAG
Organism: uncultured Candidatus Saccharibacteria bacterium; assembly: GCA_964515625.1. Lineage (GTDB taxonomy): Bacteria > Patescibacteriota > Minisyncoccia > Phycocordibacterales > UBA918 > OLB19. The sequence goes on along the minus strand of CAZEUI010000033.1, from coordinate 3,420 downwards.
AAACATAAAGGGATCGCTTTGCACGAGTCATTGCCACATAAAGAAGTCTACGTTCATCCTCAATAAATTCATGTTCCAAAACTTCACCTTTTGTTGGTAGAGGAATATCAAAATAAGTCTTTTTAGCAGAACCACTCCAACCACTATCAGTCAGATGAGGAATGAACACTGCTTCAAATTCCAAACCTTTAGATTTATGAGCTGTCATCACTTGAACAGATGCTATGTTGGTTGAAATATAAGGAGCATTGAGAGGTAAGTTATATGAGAGTCTTATTTTAAAAACTTCACTCACTTCACGTAAACTTCCAACACCATCACGAAGAACGAGCTCTTCAATTTCATCATAAAGACGCCTTACTACACGAGTCCCTTCAAAAGAATCGTATGCCATTAGGTGCTCAAGAAAACCACTCTCTTGCAACAGGTATTCAAGAACTCTATGTGGAGCTTCATGAACCTCACGATTACGAGCCTCGGTAAAAACTTCATAAATTTTTAATATTGAAGAAACATTCTGAATACCTAAAGACTTTAGATTATCCTCATCACCAATAAGACTCCATAAGCTTTTTTTGTAAGAACGGGCAGAAAATAAACGCAGTAAATCATCAGCATCAATTCCCCAGTAAGCGCCATGCAAAACAACAAACAAAGCTTCTTCACTCTTGTCGATAATCACAGCGTCTATCATCGACCGAATAGCAGAAGTAACGGGGTGAGACAAAATATCACCGTCAGCAGATGCTGTTACAGCCAAACCTGATTTTCGTAACATCACAGAAAGGTCCTCAACTTCCCTATTTGTTCTCACAATAACAGCAATCTCATTAGCAGGAACACCTTCTTTGATCTCTTTTTTTACCGCCTCTATTAACCAAGAATCTTCTACAACCTGATGTGAAAAAGTACGTCGAGTAAGCTTTGAAGAATCAACAGCTTCGGCGGTCAAAGGAATCCTTAGCTTGGCTAGTGGACCACCCTCAACTTTTACGAGACTGTGTGCGGCATCAAGAATAGTCTGTCCTGATCGATAATTTTCCGTCAGTGAAATAACCTTCGTTCCTTTAAATTTTTCTGTAAAGTACAAAAAGTTTTCTAAAGAAGCTCCTTGAAAACGGTAAATTGCCTGCTTCTCATCACCAACTGCAAAAATATTTGGTGAATCATGAAAAGAAGCAAGGAGCTCAAGAATTTTATTTTGTGAACCATTCACATCTTGATGTTCATCAGCCAATACATATAGATATCGCTCCTGCAGATCAAGCAACATATCTTCATTTTTTTCCAAAGCTTGCACAGTCTCAACAATCATATCTGCGAAGTCATACAAATCTCTCTCTGCTAAAGAAGCCTGATATTGTCTATAGATATGAATAAGCTCACGATTTTTAGCAACCTTCTTTTCCAACTTGGTATACTCACCTCTAACTTTTCCTTTATGAGCCCCTTTAGTATGATATTGTTCCACTTCATTCAAAAAAGATTCTTGTTGATTAACAATCTCTACCAACAAATCTGGAGTAATATATTCCTGTTTCAAATCACCGATAATACGCAGTAGATGTCCAACATAATAAGTAGGACTGCCCATAGGACGAAGAAGCTTTATTTCTCCATCATCTATAATAGTCTCAATAATAGAAATTTTTTCGATATCTCCTGCCGGACGACCACCAATAACTCGAGTATAGGAATCAGGATAATCAGAAATAAGCTTTTGTGCAAAACCATGAAAAGTATAAATAGGCACCTGATATGCAGCAGACCCGATATAGCGCCGCAACCTTTCCCTCATTGCTTTCGAACCTGACTCAGTAAAAGTCAGAGCCAAAATACCATCTGGCTTAGTGTCGGTCTGACGAAGAATGTTAGCAATCCTCAAAGTTAACACTTGAGTCTTACCTGTTCCAGGTCCTGCCACCACCATCACAGGACCTTCGATAGTGTCTACTGCATCTTTTTGAGCGTCGTTTAATGCGGCATATGCTTCAGAAAACGCTACGTCTCCAATATTAGACTTGTTATTCATATAGAAAACAGTATAGCAAATTAGTTAAAATAACAACATAATTAAACCATCAACTACCACTGTCAGCTGACCATTCACTCACCATACCCCACATTTCTTCTTCCAAAAAATCACCCTTGTAAAGTTTGTATTTGAGAAAACTTTCTTTTTCACTACCTGATTCTAAAAACTCAGTCGTCTTTACATAAATAATCCCTGAATCAATAGTCAATAACTCCAAAACTCCAATAAACTCATGGGCAACACCTTTAAAAACCCCATTCTGGTTAACAACTATCGACAACACCTTATTATTACTATTTTTGGGATGAATTGTTTCTGTTATCAAAACAACAGCATCTAAATCACCATCAGAATCAAGATCTCCAAAAGTAATTGATGTTGTACTAATTTCTAATGTTGCAAATAAGCTTTCAGATCCTGGATTTTTACCTTCCCATTTACCGTCTTTAAACACAAAATAATCATCGTCAATAGAAAATTCCATATTTAACACAGATTGATACAATTCATCTTTTAGATTTCCTTTAATTTTATGTCCAGAACGAATCATACAGTTCATAAGACTATCCTCACCATTTAACTCATCGCAAAATACACCTGAATCATAACTCTTAAAAGGAGGTGTAGCTTGCCCGGAATAATTAAACCCCAACCAAAATCCTAATATAGGCAACGACATAAATAAAACCAAAGCTAGATATTTTAGTAACACAGTAACTGTG
>CAZEUI010000033.1:0-653 GCA_964515625.1 uncultured Candidatus Saccharibacteria bacterium | reverse complement strand
CATGTAACAATTATAATTATATTAATCAATCAGCAACCTTATAAAATATTTAATCATCATAATTAACGACACTAGATTACGTATCAAGAATATAATCCGATATAACTTAAATCATATCACAATCAAACAGAATATCATTACTCTCTCTTGCTAAAAAACTCCATATAGTATATTGTTCGTACATGCGAACAATTCGTTCTACAAAAGCTACTCGCCTGAGTGCCACAAAAGAAGACTATGTCCGAGCTATTTTTCTACTTAACAAACAAGAGAGCACCTCTGCTAGTGTGACGCAAATTGCGGAACGATTAGAGCTGAGCAAGTCTACCGTGTCAGAGAGGATTAAAGATTTGGTAAAAGATGGTCTTGTCGACGCTCCTCCCTATAATGAAGTAGTCCTCACTAAAACTGGAAAAATTGTTGCTCAGAAACTGACCTACAAACACCGACTGATTGAAGTATTTCTAAATAAAACTCTCAAAATGTCGGCTGATACTGTGCATGCTGAAGCAGAGAAATTGGAGCACGCTTGCAGCGACAACGTTATACAGCGCTTAGCTCACTTTCTTGATCATCCTACTACAGACCCGCACGGCACAAAAATTGACATGCCGGAAAAATGGTAAAGGAAACAACTGTAAATTAATCACTTT
>CAZEUI010000032.1:0-8801 GCA_964515625.1 uncultured Candidatus Saccharibacteria bacterium | reverse complement strand
CAAGAACTTCTCTTTAGAAATGAGATTAGCAGCCCTTTTTCATGATGTTGGAAAACCTAAAACTCGTAGGACGGGAGGTAAAAACAAGAAATATACTTTCTTTGGTCACGAAGTAGTTGGAGCGCGTATGACAAAGAAAATATTAGAACGCCTCAAATTACCCAAAGAGCTAACTGATGGAGTGGTAAATCCAGTCCGTTGGCATATGTTCTTCTCTGACCCTGACGAAATAACCTTAGCTGCGGTAAGAAGAACGATCGTGCGAGTAGGGGAGGATAATATTGAAAACCTTCTTAATTTACGTGTCTGCGACCGCATTGGCACCGGGCGACCTAAGGAGCAACCGTTTAGATTTCGAAAGTACAAAGCGATGGTGGACGAAGCATTGAGAGACCCTATCTCCGTCAAGATGCTAAAGGTGAATGGGAATCGTATTATGGAGCTGTCAGAAGAAAAGCCCGGGAGAAAATTAGGGTATGTTCTACATGCTTTACTTGAAGAAGCGCTTGATGATGCGAGCAAGAATACAGTTCAATATATGGAAAAAAGAGCCCTTGAACTATTATCATTACCAGAAGATAACCTGAAGACATTGGCTGAGGCAGGGAAGAAGAGACAAGCTGAAGAGGAAGAGTCGGCCTTAAAGGACATTGCTAGAGAGCACCATGTCTCTTAAAGGAGACAAGAAAAACGTTCGAGCCTAGCAAGGCTAGTCCGAACGTTATAAAAACTCTCATTTTAAACCATCGTTATACTTAATAAGTAACGCTGATTCTTAAAAAATGCATACCTGTTAATCGTAAACCTCCTTGCAAGGCTTCCGCAACATACTGGTGAGCTGATGAAACGGCATCAGACTGCACCCTTCTGCCCGTATCTCTATATGCAAAACTGAACAGTGTATCTTGATCAGACACTAACTTTTGAGTCATTACTCTCAATAACTCTTGGTAATCTCCGACACGTTTAGCAGTAAGTATAAATTGCTCCAGCTCATCTATATTTCTATAGAGACCGTACTCAAACCCTACTGACAGATAATTAGCATTAGCTGATTTGCCTGTAAATGGATCTATCCAGTATGCTTCAGTTCTGTTGAACTTGTAAAACTTAGCTCCTTTAAGCTCATGCTCTCTCCAATTTAAATAGTAAGCAGGTTCAGACAGCTGAATTAATACACCGTCCGAAGTCTCATATGCACCGTCAGTATCAAGACGGATAATTTTAGCTCCTGGTGATAGATATAGTGAACCTATCAGAATCAAAGCTGTAACTAATGTTAGTGAGCAGAACATCAAAATCAAGTAGCTCTCAACAAGCCCTATCTTCTTCTTTTCTTTATTTTTTACTAAATTTCTATTAAGAAATAGTATCAACAAAGCACCAACTAGAGCCGTATACCCAAGTAAATATCTAGGAGACACATTTTTGAACTCAGTTATACTCCCATCCCAATACTGCGCAAACCACCAAGACTCTATTGACGTTGCAAATAGAGCTAGGGAAAGCAACATTAATGTTACGATATGTCTTACTTTTGGTTTTAAATTAGTCATTTTACACCCTCTTGTGTTGAATATTTTAAAAATTTTTGTTTCCAAGGTAAAGGAATCATAAAGACACACATATGTCAATGTCTTGAGCAAAAAATACCGTTACTTAATACGCCCTTTGGGTTAATGTTTGCTTGGTTGCTTTGTATGAAAGATGAGACCATTATAGCTTCAGACAGTCTAGCAATTTGCCCTAAGGTAGGGGCAAATTGAAACATAAATTCACAATACGCCCTTTGGACGTTTGTTCATTTAAAAAAAGGCCTGAAGGTATCGGGAGCTAATCGTTTGATTTGCTTCCGATGCCTTCAGGCCTTGTATGTATGAGCTTGTTTGAGGATTATTATAATCCAAGTTGGCGCTTTTATATTAAGCTAACCAGTACCGAAGCTCTACGTTATTTATAAGAGATTTACTTATAGGTGACTTTGCTTGTGGATTGCAATGTCTGTAATCTCTGTTTGTAGGGTGGGTGTTATGAACTTTTTGAGTGTAGGATATTTCTATCCTTGGAGGTAATACTCAATTGTGTTTTGGAAGATCTCTTTAAGGGAAATTGTCAGGGCTTTGTTAGGAATTTTTTCTGAACAAAACTCTGACAATTTCTGCTCGCCCTTTATGGGCCTACTTACAATATACTCCTTCTTAAGGACATGGTAAAGGACATTCGTGAGTATAGCTGTGGATAACTCTGTCCTTTAGAATCAGTTTGACTAAATTATGTTTCGTGTTGTTTACAGCATGAGTACATAAGCATCAATTTAGAGTTCTATTGCTAGCTCGATTGAGACAGGGCAATGGTCTGAGCCTAGAACTTCTGGATGGATGCGAGCATTTTTAATTACTAGAGTAAATCTTCAGTCGCCATCACGTAGTCGATACGCCACCCAACATTACGATCTCTAGCTCCGCCAAAGTGTGACCACCAAGTGTATAACTCTGGAGTGTCAGGGTTAAAATGTCGTAATGTATCTTTAAATCCATTATCTAGCATCGCATCAAAACCAGCTCGCTCTTCGTCGGTGAATCCTTTTTTACCTTTATTTGGTTTTGGTCGTGCCAAGTCGATTTCGGAATGGGCGACATTAAAGTCACCACAAAATATTACTGGCTTAATTTTCTGTAGATTTGTCATATATTCCAAATAAGCCGGATCCCATTGTTGACGCATCGGAATACGAGATAGTCCCTCTTTAGCGTTTGGAGTATAAACAGTACTTATATAGAATGGCTCAAACTCAGCTGTGATAATTCTTCCTTCCTTGGTAGTGTCACCATAATCATCCTCGAGCTTATATTTAAGCTTAATTCTATCAGGCAAACCATTAACCACCTCAATTGGGGAATACTTGGTAAAAATAGCCGTACCAGAATAACCCTTTTTTTCCGCAGAACACCAATATTCTTCATATTCTGGTAAATCGAGATCAAATTGGGTCTGATTAGCCTTAGTTTCCTGAATACAAAGCACATCAGGCTGATGTTTATCTAAAAAAGGTCGCAACAACCCCTTCCGTTCCACCGCCCGAATCCCATTCATGTTCCATGAGTATATTTTCATTTCTTTATTTTACATGATTCACTCACTTTACCTATTGCTAAGATTAGCTATACTCATCATGGATTACTTTTTTTACTGAATTGGAGGTTTTATGGTTATTTGTTTTAAAGATCTGAAGCGAATAAGGAAGAAGCATTCAACCGACAAAATAGTTTTAGTGGGTGGATGCTTTGACTTATTGCACGTTGGTCATGCACATTATCTTTCACGCTGCCATGGCTAGGAGATATTCTTATCGTAGCCATCTCATCAGACGTCCGTGTAAAGGAAAGAAAGGGTGAGTCTAGGCCTATAATTAGCGAAGCAAACAGAGCTGACTTACTTTCATTTTTGATTTGTGTGGATTATGTGACAATTGCTCCTGACCCTATTAAGGGTGGTGAAGTACCCACAGTAAGGATTATTACTGATCTTAGACCAGATATTTTTGCAACTTCTGATCCACGTTTTGGTTCATATGAATTAGAATTAATTAAGAAAGGAATAAAAACAGTATTTATGGAGGAAGTTCGGATGGAGTCAACCACAAATATCATCAAAAGGATTAAGGACCTTGTTTAAAGCAATAAGCACCTACTATTTTGTAGGTGCTTAAATTTAACAATCTTTCAAAAATAGATTTGTTATGTGCTATGTGCTCTATTTTGAAAGCTTTTTTCTCAATTCCTCTGCAGACATAGTAATCACCTGAATATCTGCCAAAACTGATGTTACTGTATAATTTTTTCTTCTTCTAGGAATAACTTGCCAGTGTAAGTGGGGAACACTGCGACCAGAGTCTTTTCCAAGATTAATCCCGACATTGAATGATTTTGTGCAAAACATTTTTCCTAAAATCTTTTGCACTTCATTTAAAACTCTAGGGAATTCTTCCCACTCATCCTTTGATATTTTTTCTGTTGTTGTACTATGCCTTTTTGGCACTAACATTACATTACCGTCTAAATACGGATGTTTATTTACAAGCACATTCCAATACTTAAACCTAAATTTAGTGCATTCTTGTGATTTAACAACCTCTTCATCACAAAAAAAGCAGGTCTTTTTCGCTTTTCTTTCTCTAGAATTGTATTTTGCTCTAGTTGGATCGTAAATTTTCATGTCTTTATTATACATAATATTCAGAATTACGAATCAGAAACACCACTGCAATTGTGCCAAATCCATACACCAAAGCTCGCAGTCGTGCAGACAACAAAGTTGATCATTGGTTGGGGGGGGGGAATGGCGTTTGGGAGTGACTTCAAAGAATGGAAGAGTAAATGCACCTTCGACCCAGACTCTCTACCTAATTAAAGTTGCTAAAAGTTGTACTGACAAAAAAAAGGGGTAAATCTTTGAGTGGGTTGAATCCATATGTTATGGCTGATAAGCTGGGTGCTTTGCGGTGGTTGGTACCGGAGGCTTTTGTGGAGGGGAAATTGGATCCGGCTTTGTTGGAGAAGTTGTTTAAGAAAAATGGTACAGACTATTTATAACCTTATTTAACAAGGTGTTCTAGAACATCAAGCTTGATGTTCTAGAACTTTTGTTACAATAGGCAGATGAATTTCATTTTTAATCAAAAGTCTAAGTATAGGGAGAAATTCTTCTCGGATAGTTTTTTAGATAGTAATATCAATATCTCCAAAAATATTAGTGTGATTGTTGTGGTTCACCTAATTGATACTGATGTTCCATACATTAAAACCCTTGATAAATATTTTAAGCTTGAAGCCATTGTACCTAAGCAAAAATCAATAAACTATGATTTATTAGATTTATTTCCAAAACAAAAAATCTGTAATATTTCCAGAGATGGGATTACAGGGTTGGATAAAATAATGAAGATACTGGATAATATTCCTGAAAATAATAAAGTAGTTTTTCTCGATATTGGAGGTTATTTCTCTCAGATTGGCAATTTAGTAAAAAGCAGACTGGGTGACAGGTTTTTAGGCGTGGTAGAAGACACTGAGAATGGCTATCAAAAATATCTATCAGAAAAACTAGAATATCCTGTTATATCTGTAGCGAGGAGTAGATTAAAAGAGAATGAAGATTATTTGGTCGGGCAAGCTGTTGTTTTTTCTGCAGAAACTTTGTTAAGGGAACAGGGTATATTGATTAATGGTAAGAAGATAGGGATTATTGGTATTGGAAAAATTGGTAACGGTATTTTTTCAAGCCTGATAAGTAAGAGTTCTCAAGTAACTATATATGATAACAATCCAGTTAGTTTAACCATTGCTCACTCTAGAGGGGCAAAAATTGACACAAAGATAAATGTCATAAAAGAATCAGATATAATTTTTCTTGCTACTGGAAATCTCTCCTTAAAACAAGAGGAGTATAAGGATGTAAAAAATGGATCATTTCTGTTTTCTGTAACTTCGTCAGATGATGAAGTTGATTTGTCGTGGCTGAAGCTTAATTATACCGCTGACATAGTATCAAAGTATATTACAAAATACGAAAAGAATGGACACTATTTTTTCCTTATTAATGACGGAGATGCTGTTAATTTTATTCATGGGGCAGTCGTCGATGACTTTATATTATTGGTTCAAAAAGAAATGATTGATACATTGATTGCGATGTCTAAAAACAATCTAAGCAATGGTATTCATGAAGGATTTTCTGAGGTAAAACAGAGGGTGGCAGATTCATGGCTTAAGAAAATTTTGAAAATTAACATATAAGATTATGGAAGAAACAATACAGATCATCAACAAGTATCTTGCAACTTTCCCTGAAGACAAAAAAGACTTACAGCTCCTAAAAAAACAAACAACAGAAAAAACCGATTTGTTTAATCGAAAAAACTTTACTGGTCACGTCGTGGCTAATGCTCTCATTATAAATGGAGATGAGGTATTAACTATATTCCACAATAAACTGCAGATGTACATTCAGCCAGGAGGGCATGTTGATGAGTCTGATGATTCAATAATTGAGGCTACAATTAGGGAAGTGGAGGAAGAAACAGGCATAAAAAATCCTAATCTAGATCCTTGGCACAGAAAGACAGGATTGCCAATATTTATTGAATCTCATTTAATTCCTGAAAATAGAAACAAACAAGAAGATGAGCACTATCATCATGATTTCATGTATATATTCAGAGTAAAAGGTAAAGATGTTAGTCTCCAGCTGGAAGAGGTGTCTGATTTTGACTGGGTTAGTATAGATTCTGTATTGAAGGACGATTCAAAGTCATTTATAGGAAAATCCCTTCAAAGAATGAATAAATTGGGTATTCTAGACTAATTACTATGTATTCCCAAGAAAAGTCCTCCAGAGGATATAATTTGTACGGGTAAAACTCTAATTAACCCTTCCTATTTACCTTTACCTCATCGCACTTTTTGCTTAAACAGCAAAACAAGTCTATATTCTATTCACCCTAGTCTTATGTTCTTTGTCAGACCAGAATTACTCTGTGCTACAAACACAGATTTTCTATAAAACAACGTGTACAATGGAGTTAACTATGTCAAAAAATAAACTTTTCGTTATCGTAGGGGTAATCCTTCTACTAATCTCCAGTAGTGTTTTTGCTCACTATAAAAGAGTGAGCTGGATACCGACTGAACTTAAACCTATCAGTGTCGCACCGGGAGAGAGTCTCTTTGTTGAACTGACTCTCAAAAATACTAGCTGGCTACACATGCGTACTCCACAACAACTACAAGTAGTGGTTGAAGGAGAAATAGCACCGTATATCTCCATTACTCAACCAGATTTTCGTGGAGGGTTTAAACGTGGAGAAGAAGTTATTGTTGGAATAACAATTACTGCTCCAATAACCACACCTCTTTCAGTACAGACTGGAAAATTGGTTCTTAAACGTATCCTGCCTAACGGCAAGATAAAACGAGTATGGTGGACAAAAAAACTGCCTGTGGAATTAACTTTCTCGGAGGTGCTACTGCCGCCCGATCCTGGTGAAGCTGGAAAAGACACATTATTAGGTATTGATACCGATGATAATGGAGTCCGAGATGATATAGATCGTTATATTGTCTTTACCCACCCTGACTCGGCTAAAGTGAGAGAAGCTTTAAAGCAAGAAGCTAGAGAGATGTCTGTCTTTCTGCGTGATGCGGATAGTAAGGAGTTGTCGCGGGCTAATGCTTTGGGGGAAGGGGCGAGTGATTGTCTAATATATTTGCATGGAGGATTTGGTGTAGTTGATCTTGATATGAAACAAGCTCAATATAACGGAGTAATTGTAGAATTTCTAAACACCAAAGCCCGCAGTCGTGCATACAACAAAGCCGACCATTGGTTGGGAGGTATGGTATTTAAGGGTACTAAAAGTTCGCAACTAAAGTACAAATGCACCTTCGACCCAGACTCTCTACCTAACTAAACTAAACAAACCCAAGGAGGTTTGCAATGAAATCGAAATTATTTGTCTTAATGACAATGATGTTAACCCCGCTCTTTGTTGAAGCTGCCTGTCCAGTACAAGAGACGACGTTGTTTTTTGTGAATGGAGTTGATACTAAACGAAGTTCAGCTAATGATTCTATAGAGATAGTAAGAGATGAATTTGCTAAAACAGGAATTTCTGAAGAATGCTTAACTTTTGATGTCGCATACAACACCAACGAAATCTTCTTCTTCGACTTCCTCGAATCCGGTCTGCAAAGAGCGGAAGAAGTGGAAGGAAGAATAGAAGTCTTCTGGGAATTCTTCTTGCGGGTAAAGGGTGCTTTTGGTAACTCAAAGTCGTTCTATGATAAAAAGATAACTGATCTGTTTAACATAACTAATCAAGCTATTCAAGCTGGAAAATATGTCCCAGGAGATCAGTTAGATGAACATCTACAAGCCTATCGTGATGTGTTAGCTAATGGTCAAAGAGTAATAATGCTTGGTCACTCACAAGGAAATCTGTATGTAAATAGTGCTTGGAATCAACTTAGTCTCTTAGAACAGACAGACGTACGAGTGATTGCAGTAGCAACACCCTCAGATCATGTGGGAAGTATTTTCAGCTCTGACCCGTATACAACACTACATAAAGATTCTTTAGCAGCTTCTTTATTTTCAGCTGTTGGTGCTTTGTCCTCAAATACAGAAATGTCACAAGAGTGTGATGATGAATTATTTGGTCTTATTCCTGCTTCGTGGCTATGTCATGGTTTTAAGGAAGCATACATGCTGGGTGATCAGTCTAAGGAACAGATTTTGATGGACATCATAGAGGCTTTGCCTGATACTAGTACAACTACCGTAGTACAAGGAAAGACATATCTTGGTCTAGACTTAAGTACCTACACGTCAGTCCAGCTCTACGACAACAACTATAACCTGATGACACAGACAGATAGTGATAGTAGTGGTTTATATACTTTCTTAGCACCTCACTGTATTGCTTGTTCGATAGAAGCTAGTGTTACTATTCTTGAAAACAATAGATTAGTCATTTATTCTGGCTCTGTTAATGTTGATATTATATTAGGTCAGTCGTACACTATAGACATAATATTGTTCCCTGAGGAGATGCTAATACCGATATAGAGTTGTTCTTTTTATTATTCCCCGTGCTTTTTACAGCACGGGGTTTTGTTATTAGGTTGTATAAAATAGGGGTAGTTACTATTTCTACCTATTATTTATATTTTGAGTGTTGGTGGGTATTGTACAATGGGTTTATATTAATGAATGGGTGTTATAGATATACAAAAAAAGTTCTT
>CAZEUI010000031.1:0-8830 GCA_964515625.1 uncultured Candidatus Saccharibacteria bacterium | reverse complement strand
AATTAAGTTTGGTTTAAAGTTTAAATGTCGTCTCTGAATATCGGCCAAAGGGATTCGTTTTCAGTATGCCAATCAACAATGTTGCTAAATCTATCAGCGGGTCTACCTAGATTTTCCATATCCGTGATAGTGATATTTCTGCTGATTACATAAGTAAGTGTTGGTTGGAAAAGAAAAGCTGCAGGTTGTTCGTTTGAGATGATTAGACTAGCTTCCTGAAGAATTTTAAATCGTTCAGGTTCGGATTGTTCGCTCCGAGCAGTTTCTAGTAGTTCGTCTACTGTAACATTTGTGTACTGTGCGATATTTAACCCAGGATCATCTTGTTGAGAAGAGTGCCAAAATGGATAGAGATCATGTGAACGACTCATGTCTACTCCAAATAGCAGAGCTTCGAAATTGCGTGGTCTGATTACTGACTGAACTAATCCTGATTGTTCGAATTGTTCAGTTACAACCTCTACTCCTAATTCTTTCCATTGCTTAACGATTGACTCTAGTAACGATTGGAATAAAGGAGTGTTACTTGTTCTTAAAGTGATACTTAAGATTGTCTCTTTATTATTAATCCTTTTTTCCCAAAGATTAAGATTATTTTTTAGCCAACCACCTTCTTCTAGGATAAGAATTGCTTCCTCTAAAGGGGTGCTGGTTGAGGTATTTGTACTGCCTTCTTTAAATTGTATCGCAGACGGAGTAGTTGCGATAGGTTTTGTTGTGGGGACACCGTGACCAAAAAGTGTGTTGTCGATAAGAGTTTCTCGATTAAGGACTACAGACAAGGCTTTTCTCACTGCTGTGTCTCGAAGGACGAGTGAATGGTTTTGGTTGAAAAAGATGCTAAAGGTTCTAGGTAGTGATTTTTCAATCAGTTGATAGTGATCCCCAACAACATCTTTAATGTGTTTAGGAAGTAAGTATGCTGTAGAGTCTATGCTTCTATCGTTAAGTGCTGCGAGAAGTTCTTCTTCATTCTGGAAAAAGGATAGCTCTAAAGAGTCAATTTTAGGGTCTTCATTATTATCTCGAAAGGCAGACAGTTTGTAATGGTTAATTAATCCAGAATCATCACGTCCAGCTGAAGTTATTAAAAAAGGACCTGTTCCAATCGGTTCGGTGTTCAGTTGACTGAACGGAAGTTGCTCAATTGGCATATCGCTCCACGAGTGAGCAGGCATAATTCCAAGTGTGAAGTTTTCAATGAAAGGAGCATATACGTCTCTCAGGGTTATTGTTAGCTCATGCTCATTGATTTTCTCAACTATAACGTCGGTCCAGTTTCCTCGCAGAGGGCTTTTTAGGTCAGGATCTTGAATCAGTCCTATTGTATAAACTACGTCATCGGCAGTCATCGGTGTTCCATCATGAAAAACAATATTCTTACGAAGTTTAATTGTGTAAGTTAGAGCGTCTTCTGAAATTTTAATACTCTCAGCAAGATCGTTCTCAAGGATGCCTGCGGGACTAATTTTCATTAATCCACTGTAGACAAGGCTAGTTACATCTTGAGCGGCTCGTGTAATTGCTAAAGCTGGATTGGCAAAACGAGGTGTGCCGATAATACCTTCAGTAAATGATCCACCTCTTGTAGGGGTGATTTCTGAATAGTGCTGATTAACTGTAAAAATTAACCAAACACCTGCACCAATCATTGTGAAGAGTGCCATTCGAAGAAAAAGACGGTCACTTCCAGGGATAGCTTCGATTGTGTGAAGGAGTCTATCGAGTAAACGATGTGACGACTCTGAAGAATGTTTCATATTAATATAATGAGACGAGATAGATACTTGTGTAAAAGACACATTAAAATATAAGCCAAGTCAATGCTTGTAAGAGTTAACTTATACTAAGATCAATAGTAGAGAATTTAGTTTACGCTAGGATGTTAAGAAATGTTGCGATAACAAACAAAATTGCAGCTCCTGTTGAAAATTTGAACAGAAAAAGTTCCGCACCACGTCGTTGGTGAAAAGCTGAACTGAAATTGTCTCCTCCAAATGCTCCTCCTAAACTAGAACCGCGTTGCTGAAGCAGGATTGAGGTCACTAGTAGAGTAGAGAGAATTATCTGGATGTAGGGCAGCGCTGGAAGCACTGTTTCGATAATATTCATGCCTGAAGAGCATATCAGAAAGTGTTTGAGTAGGCAAGGGTGCAGAGTTGTTCTTTGTGAGGTTGTGAGTGATTTATTAACGATAAGTGCATCAAATAAAAGGTATTGGTATTTGTTCTTAAATCCAATCTCTACAACTTTGATCAGAATCTCCTTGCGGTCCATTGGGGATGTTGCAAGTTCAGTATAAATGTTTATTTTGTGTTCGTTACCTTTTTAAAGTATAATGCACTTGCGACAGGTGTGTTGAACTGTTTTTTGTGTCGCAATCGTAAGGAAGTTGGTTTTATTTAAAAATTCTTAAAATAATTTAGAGACTATGTCTGAAAATGCAAAGAAAATCGTGAGTCCCATTATGCCTATTGGTGACCGAGTGATTATCCGACCTCTTACTGATGAAGAATTAGGAACTGTTTCTAAATCTGGGATTATTATTCCTGACTCTGCAAAGAAAGAGAAGCCTGAGCAAGGGTTTATCCTAGCAGTAGGTCCAGGTAAGTGGGACGAGGCTGGTAAAAATAGGGTTCCTATGGATATGAAAATTGGCGACAAGGTTATTTTCTCTAAGTATGGATTTGACGAGATAAAGATCGAAAATACAGATTACTTCATTGTTTCTGAATCAGGAATATTGGGTGTCTTTACGAGTAAGTAGACAGCTTGACTGTCGAGAATTCTTTTTACTAAAAATTGGTCAAAAGTAGTACATTGAAGAAGCTGTGTGTATGCATCTGAAGGTAGTCTGAAAGACTGAATTTAGAGATCTAAAGAATAAATTACAATTTTAATTAAAGATATTTAAGTATGGCAAAACAAGTATTGTTTGGAGAGGAAGTGAAAAAGAAATTGCAGAAAGGTGTAGATACTGTTGCAGATGCTGTAAGAGTTACTCTCGGTCCTCGTGGAAGAAATGTCATTTTAGACAAAGGTTTTGGTGGTCCCGTTATTACTAATGATGGTGTCTCTATTGCAAAAGACATAACTCTCAAAGATAAGTTTGAGAACATGGGTGCTGAAATTATTAAAGAAGTTGCTAATAAGACCAACGAAGTTGCTGGTGACGGTACAACTACTGCAATAGTTTTGACTCAGGCTCTTATTAATGAAGGTTTGAAGCAGACTACTATGGGAGTTAATGCAATGGCTGTGCGAACAGGCATGGAGCATGCTGCTATTGATGTTGTTGCAAGTTTAAAAAAGATGTCTACAAAAATCAATTCAATTGATGAAATTAGGCAGGTTGCAACTATTTCAGCTGAAAATGCTGAATTAGGTGAAAAGATTGCTGAAACTATTGATAAAGTAGGTAAAGATGGAGTTGTGACTGTTGAAGAATCACAATCATTTGGTATCGAAACTGAATTAACTGAAGGTATGCAATTCGAAAAAGGATACGTTTCTCCATATATGGTGACTAATCCAGAGCGAATGGAATCTGATTTTAAAGATGCTCAAATCTTAATTACTGACAAGAAAGTATCTAGTGTTCAAGAAATACTTCCTTTGCTTGAAAAGATTGCTCAGACAGGTAAGAAAGAATTGGTGATTATTGCTGACGAGATCGAAGGTGAAGCTCTTACTACTTTTGTGGTCAACAAACTTAAGGGTGGATTTTCAGTTTTGGCAATCAAGGCTCCTGGTTATGGTGATAGAAAGAAAGAAATGTTGGCAGATATTGCTGTTACTACGGGAGGTACACTCATTTCAGAAGAGTTCGACCTCAAGCTTGAGACTGTTGAATTGGCACAGTTAGGTAAAGCTGATCGTATTGTCTCAACAAAAGACAGTACAACTGTTATTGGTGGAGGTGGTAAAAAAGCAGATATTGAGAATAGAGTTAACTCTCTAAAAGCACAGTTAGAACAAGCTTCATCTAAGTTTGATAAAGAAAAGCTAGGAGAAAGGATTGCTAAGCTTGCAGGTGGTGTGGCTGTTATCCGGGTTGGAGCAGCAACTGAAGCTGAAATGAAATATCTTAAGTTGAAGATCGAAGATGCTGTTAATGCAACCAAGGCTGCGATTGAAGAAGGTATTGTTCCTGGAGGTGGAACGGCCTTAGCTCGAGCTGCTGGAATAGTTGAAAAAGATTTGGCTGCAAGAAAAGGTCTTGAGCGTGAAGAATTGATTGGTTACAATATTGTGCTAAAAGCACTTGAAGGACCTTTGAAGCAGATTGCAGATAATACTGGAAAGCATGATGGTGCTGTAATTGTTCAAAAGGTAAAAGATGCTGGTGGTAACGCTGGTTATGATGCTTCAAAAGGAGAGATGGTTGATGATATGATAAAAGCTGGAATTATTGACCCAGTATTGGTTGAACGTTCAGGTGTACAGCATGCTGTATCAGCAGCAGCTATCTTCTTAACATCAGAAGCTGCAATTGCAGATGAGCCAGAAGAAGGTGGGGGTTCATCAATGCCAGACATGGGTGGTATGGGTGGAGGAATGCCAGGTATGGGAGGGATGATGTAATCAAGAGTTTTTTAAAATCTCATTCACAAAAAACCGCAAAAGCGGTTTTTTGTGTTAAAATAAGCAGGTAAAAATTAATAAATTTATCTTATTTAACTCTATGTGGTTTCTAATTATTCTAGTAGTGGCAGCGGTATATGGTATTTTACTGTATAACAGATTTGTTAAACTTGCTCAGCAAGCTAAAGAAGCTTGGGCTGATATTGATGTTCAATTAAAGAGGCGGTATGACTTGATTCCAAACCTAATCGAGACAGTTAAAGGTTATGCTTCTCATGAGCGAGAGACTTTGGATTCTGTTACTAACGCTCGAGCCACAGCGACTCAGGTGCATGTTGATCCGTCTAATATAACTGCAGAGCAAATGACGGCAATGGCTGGAGCTGAATCTTCTCTAACAGGAGCTCTTGGAAAGCTGATGGCAATCTCAGAAAACTACCCAGATTTAAAAGCAAACACTAACTTTCTTGAGTTACAGCGTGAACTTTCAGATACAGAAAATAAAATTCAAGCAGCGCGACGATTCTATAACGGAAATGTCCGTGATTTGAATATCTCTCTTCAATCATTCCCCTCAAACATTATTGGGAATATGTTTAATTTCAAGGCTGAAGAGTACTTCGAACTAGAAGAAAACAGTGTAGAAAGAGAGCCTGTTAAGGTTGATTTCAAAGCTTAAATAAATTTATGGCAAAAAAAGAACCAATAATTATCAAAGGTCAGACCGTTGGAAAGATGAAGGCTAGTTGGATTCTGTTTAAAGAGTCTTGGCGATACCTTAAGGCTGATAAAGAAATGGTTTGGATACCTTTAATTACTTCAGCTATCAACTTGGCTTTATTCGGTGTATTGATAGCTCTTTTTGTTCTGGCCGTGCTTGGAGGTGACTTCAGTCTTTCTTCTGAAGGGGAGTCATCATCACCTATTGAGCTATTATTTATGTTTTTGTGTTATATCCTTGCAGCTTTCACTCTCGTGCTGTCTCAAGGTGCGATTACTCATACAGTTTATGTAAGAATTCATGGTGGAGATGCGACTTTAGGACAGGCTTTGAAATCTTCTTTTTCAAACTGGAGTACTTTCTTGGTATGGTCAGTGATTACCAGTACGGTTGGTATTTTATTGCGAATGATAGCCGAGCGGTCAAAGTTGCTTGGAAGTATCGCTGTATGGATCCTTGGTACAGCTTGGTCGGTCATGACTTACTTTGTCGTGTCTGCCATTATGATTGATAAAGAGTCAGCCTTTGGTTCTATTAAAAAATCAGGACAAGTATTCAAAGCTACTTGGGGTGAGACTTTGGTAAGTAATTTCTCACTAGGACTAACCTTCTTAATTCTCCATATTGTTGCACTACTAAGTCTTATCGGTTTAATTATTCTTGGTAATTTTGTCGGATTAGAAGCTTTAACGTTTGTAGTATTCGGACTGTATTTTGTTTGGCTAGTAATTTCTGTACTGGTGCAATCAACTCTTGAAGCTATTATTAAAACTCTCCTCTATGTTTATGCCACTGAAGAGACTACTCTTCCAAACTTTAATCAAGAGTTGTTAGAAAAGATGCTTAGCCGTCCAGAGTCTAAGTAAGAGACCTCCTTAAGTTAACCAGAAGACAGTAACCTTATTGTATTAGCTTAGTTTAATCTCATGATTATGTCTTTGATAGACACTTTTTTAACCATGTTGAAACTCATAGTAAAGTGGTTGTTTTCTGTTCTGTTGCTCTGGTCTGTTTGGGTTGGATTTGCTCAAGCTGAACAGATCACTTCTTTTTTTAGTGAGATAATAGTTCAGGAGGATAGTTCGTTAATTATCATAGAGACTATCGACTACGATTTTGAGTCAGAATATCGACACGGTATCTATCGTAATATTTCAAGCAAGCATGCGCAGTCAGCTTCAGTTTGGTATAAACAACGATATATTGATTTGTCTCTAATTTCTGTTACGAGAGATGGTCTAAGTGAGTCTTTTACTCTAGAATCTTATGATGGAATGTCTGTCAAAATTGGCAATGCCAATAAAACTATTACAGGTAAGCATCAGTATGAAATAGAATATAGAGTAAAGGGGGCTTTGTCCGTATTCTCTGACGGACCTGAATTGTATTGGAATGTAACTGGTGATGAATGGATTGTTCCGATAATGAAAATTCAGGCAAGAATAACTCCAACTAGATCAGTGAAAACTACTTCTGATAGTTACTGTTACGCAGGTAATTCTGGAATAAAGGAAGAATGTCAATATATTAGTGTTTTAAACGGCAGTCCTCTTTTTTCACAAGGAATACTGCATGCTGGCGAACAGTTAACAGTTGCACAAGGTCTGATCCTGTCAAAATCTCCGGTAGTTTTGGAGCGATATAATTCTCTTTTACTGTGGTTAGTTTCGATAGCTTTAGGTTTGATAGTGCTTATAGTCACTATCTACAGATGGAGGACTAAATATAAAATATCACTGCCGGTGATTGCTCAATATGAGCCATATCAAGACTTTAAGCCAATGTTTACCGGTGTATTATTCGACAATAAGCTTGATTCTAAAGATATATCCGCAGGCATAGTTTATTTAGCGCAACAAGGTTTTATTACGATTAATCAAATTAAGAGTGAAATATTCTTTTTGGTTAATTTTGAGTATGTTGATTATGAGGTGACACTTAAACGGTCTTTTTCTGAAGTTCAGAGTAATTTTGATGAGCAGATGCTACGACTATTGTTTGGTGTCTCTGGTGTAAAAATGGATGTAATTAAATTATCTAAAATTAAAAAAGATAAGAAAAGATTAAGGGTTAACTTTAATATTGTCCAAGGTCTGAAAATAGCTGTGGTAAATGATTTGATAAAACTTAATTTTATAGATCAGAAGCTCTCTCGGTTTATTAAGGGTATTATTTTTATTCCGATTTTCGTCATAAATCTCATACTGATCACAGTTATTAGTAATAACTTATTTTTAATAATAGCCTTATTTATCGTTTCCTTTTCCGGTCTATTTGTGATGTTTGCCTCTGAGAGACGTACTGTAAAAGGTTATGAAGCATTGAATCATATTCAAGGATTCAAGCTATTTCTTTCAGTTACTGAAAAGGAGCGTTACAAATTCCACAGTGTGCAAAGCTTGAGCCCTCAAGAATTTATGAAGTATCTGCCTTATGCTATTGCACTTGGTGTAGAAAAACAATGGGCTGAAGTATTTAAAGATATTCAGATTGATTCCCCAGACTGGTACATTTCCACTACAAATGTAGCCTTTAGTGCAGCCTCCTTTACAACAAACCTTACATCTTTCTCTAATTACTTTGCTACTTCATCAGGATCTTCAGGTTCCAGTGGTCGAGGTTCGTCAGGAGGTGGTTCTGGTGGCGGAGGTGGCGGGTCTTGGTAGATTGTAGATAGAAGAGTGGGGGGAGAATTACTAAAATATTTGTTATACTTAGAGTACACTATGTCAGAAATGAATAGAATCTATTACAACAAGTTAGTAAGGGATAATATTCCAGGAAAAATTGAAGCTAAGCATATTGAGAGTAAGGTGAGGAAAATTACTGATGTTCAAGAGACGCAACAAGAGTTGTTCAAAAAAATCAGGAAGAAGCCGCCTCATTATCAATGTGTAGGACTAAAGAGTCTTTTCTTGAGGAGTATAGTGATTTAATGGTCGTTTTAGAGACCTTGATTCGCCAATTAGATATCTCAAAAGATAGATTGATTGCTACAAGGAAAGACAATATTCTACATAAAGGTGGTTATAAAAAAGGTTATTATTTACAGTGGTCAACAGACGTAGAATACCGTTCTGTTGAAAGTGTTCAAGGTATCCCTCTTTAAAACCTTAAAATTATAAAAGTTTCGACATATTGAAATCTTGGTGTAATAGTATAAAATATAATTTATAAAAAGTGGCTACTCTATATACTCAACAATCTAAAAATATCACTAAAACCTTCTTTTTGATGGGAATGTTTTCAGTGCTGGTAATTGCTGTTTGTTACGGAGCTTCATATTACATGGGTAATCCGGCTATTTTATACATAGGAGCAGTTTTCGCTATTGCCACTAGTGTTGGTAGTTACTGGTTTTCTGACAAGGTTGTTCTCAGTATGACGGGTGCTAATAAGATCTCTAAAGAGCAAGCTCCCGATCTTTATAATGTGGTAGAAAATCTCGCAATTACTGCAGGGCTTCCTATGCCTAAAGTATATATTGTTAATGACCCCGCTCCCAATGCTTTTGCAACAGGTCGA
>CAZEUI010000030.1:2512-8886 GCA_964515625.1 uncultured Candidatus Saccharibacteria bacterium | reverse complement strand
GCTGTACTCGCTGTGTATCCAAAAGAAGGCTGCATATCGGACCCACTGTAATCTCTAAGAGACTCGCTACCGGTAACGTCTCCCAACATTGCTTCATTAGTACCATTATTGGTGAACGTAATGTCTACAGTATAGCCTGCTGAATTGTTAGACTGTACTACAAACTCAGTAGTACCTGTAGCCTGACCACCAGTTAAACCTGCTACTGCTCCTACCATAGTAACGTCTGTCGGAAGGACAAGGAACGAACTTTCGTCTGTGATAGTCTGCCTTACATAAAAAGGGTTTCCTGCGTGAGCAATTGACGGCTCAGCTAACAAAAAGCCAAAGGAGAGTATCGAGAGTATCGCACTAGTAGCAAATACTGCATAAAAGGCTGATTGGGCTAAATGTTTTATATTATAAAAATTCATAGAATTATTTTTTGCGGATTTTAAGATTAACCTCTTGAGTATACCAAAGATCAGTAGTGCTTTCCCACAACAACATTATGTACGTGTTGATAAGAATTTCTAAAATTAAGTGTTGCTTTAAACACATCATTCAAGAAAACCTTCTTTCTCTTTACTCTGAGGAAGAAAAGTGAATGGAACAGGTGTTCCAACTTGATTTCCATCTTGGTCAATAATAACCACAGAGAAGGAACCGTCAGGAAGTTTGTAGTAACCAACTGTATCAGAAAAAATATTAGAATCAGATAATGAGCTTGAATTACCCACTTCTGGTAAAAGTAATATTCCAGTTTTTTTATCACCCAAAGACTTAATCTTTTTCGACACATTTAAAAGAAGGTTTGATGTTGACTCAGAATCCATTACGTCTAAATCAGCATCTAGAACTGTTTTAGTGACCTGTGAGCCTTGAGTACTTGCAATCTGAATATCTGAAGATGACAAGAATAATCCGAATTTGTGAAGTGTCATACCGCCCAAAACACCCAAGGTGAGAACAAAAGAAGCTACGGCTACGGCACGGACATGTAACTTACGTGACTTTTTAATATGAGATAATGACTGATTAATAACAATCTCATTAATTTTAAGGTCCTTAATCCTGTCAAAACTTAGATGTTTACTCTTAATCCCTTTTTCTAAAGCCATATCATCTGAATAAAGCTTAAGAGACTCGATACTAACAAACCATTGCCTTCCAATATAAGAGGCCATTATTTTATCTTCTCTAGCCAAGTGAGTTATGTAATCTCTTGAATATGAGACCATTTTAACAGCATCCTTGATTGAATACAGTTTTTTTCCATCTATCTCTAAAATATTATCCATAGGCAATTAATAGTTGAATTATAAGATAGAAAGTCAGATAATAGGGAAATGTATGTGAATAACTAATCTAATCCGTATTAAAAAGTACCCAAATATTTTCTAACTGAATATCAATTTTTGTAACAGAAGAGTCCTCAGAGACGACTGTTGTACTTACCAGTGAGATGATTAAAAACAAGAAAACTAAAGCTAGTATCGTTGCTAGCAGAGGGGAAATTAGAACGAGTAAAGAAATTTGTTTCTTTTTTTTCTTATTAATACTTTGAGGAGAAAATGAAACAGCAATCTCCGGAACAAACATTTCAGAAGGCAACTTACTAGTCATCGTCAGACTTATTTTTTCGTCGGAGGTGGAAGCATTAGAGACGGGAGTTTTTACTTTTATCGCAGAAAATTTTTTAATTTTAAAATCAGGGGTGATCTCCACTTTTTTATCCAGCTCAGGATCAGTGATTACTGCCTCACTATCCTTCAACAGTAGTTTATCCTCTTTAAGATCAGGATATGAGGTTAAATTCAATTTACCAGACAATGAAACTTCAGGTATCGGAGTGGTCGTAAAATCTGCTTCAACTTCCCTACCTTTAACCCTAATATTCTTTGAGTCACCCAATTCAACCTTTATACTCTTAGGTGTAATATGATGTTTAATTTTTAATTCAGGAATGAGATTTTCATCATCAGACTCATAGGCAATTTTTAATTTAATAGTCTTATTTTCAACAGAAATCTTCTGTTTACTTAAGACGTTTTTCACAGTCTTATTTCTAATAACAGAGACAACGTCAATATGAGATGTCTTTATTTTAATAGCTGTATCTGAATAATCCCTAGGTAACTTATTTTTTTCTGTATGCCTATTTTTCTTATGATCCCTTAAGGATTCTAAGCTAACAAACCATGACCTACCTACCAACTTTGCTTCTATTTTCTGAGCTCTACAAAGCTGCCCTATGTAATCTGATGTATACCGGAACTGTTTAGCAGCTACAGACGCCTTAACATACTTAACACCATCTAAAATAACCTCGTTCATATTAAGTCTATTCTATCAGATAAAAAGTAATATACTCCGTGCAGGAGTGTATTACTTTTACACCTATCCGAGATAGGTCTATTTCATCTCCTTAATCAGCATTTCACGTAGAACAGACGGGTTTGCTGAGCCTTTTGTTTTTCGCATTCCTTGCCCTAAAAGAAACTGTAATGAGGCTTCTTTTCCAGCTTTAAATTCAGCAACAACAGATTCATTTTCAGCCAAGATTTCACATACTACAGAATCTAGTTCTGCCGCATCAGACATCTGCAGCAAACCTTTCTCTTTAGCAATTTCTAGTGGTCCTATATCACTACCAAACAATCCCAGAAGGAGATCTTTTGCCACTCTAGACCCTATTTTTCCTTCATTCAACAAAGACATCAATTCAATAAAATGTTTAAGAGACAACTCTTTGAGCGATTTTTTTTCAGTCATCAATATTGACAGCGCATCAGAGATCAAATAATTAGAAGCAAGCTTCAAAACTTTCTTAGGAGGAGTAGTAGCCACTAATGTTGAGAAGTATTTACTCATCTCTTGATGCGAGATTATAGTCTCAATAGCGTCTCTCGCTAATCCGAGATTTTCGTATTCTAGCCTTTTTTTGCTAGGTAAAGTGGGTATTTTCTCGGATAGAAGAGCTTCATCAAATTCCTTTACTTCTGGTATGCTAATCTTCGTTATATCGGGATCTGGAAAATATCGATACTCCATAGCAGTCTCTTTTGTACGCTGAGAAAAAGTTTTTGACCTATTCTCATTCCACCCCCTTGTCTCCTGCTTTACAACACCCCCCTTTTCAAGCAACTCTATTTGTCTTTCAATCTCATATTCTATAGCACCTTCTACTGATTTAAAAGAGTTGATATTTTTAACCTCCACCTTTGTACCAAGCTCATCAGTTTTACTTACAGAAATATTAGCCTCAACTCTCATCTCACCCTTCTCCATATTTGCGTCTGAAATACCAATAGTTCTCAAAATCAGTTGAAGTTCTTTAGCAAACCTTCCTGCTGTTTTAGCGTCATGAATTACAGGCTCTGTCACAAGTTCCATAAGAGGAACTCCAGCTCTGTTAAAATCAACAAGACTACCTTCACCTTTATCATGCTGACTTCGAGCAGTATCCTCTTCTAAATGAACACGAGTCAATTCAACCCCTTCAAGCCTTCCGCCAGACAGGAACGGAAATGCGTACTGACTAATCTGATAAGCTTTTGGAATATCTGGGTAAAAATAATTTTTTCTATCAAACTCTGAATAAGTTGCGGGAGTTGCTCCAACAGCTTGTCCAAACATTAAAACCATTTTAACAGCCTCTTTGTTTGGTACTGGCAAAACTCCTGGATGTGCCATACAAACAGGGCAGATATTTGAGTTTGGTTCACTGCCGTGTGGATCATTTTTACAACCACAAAACATCTTACTTTTTGTACTCAGTTCAGCATGAACCTCTAGACCTACAGTTGTTTTATATGACATGAAAATTATTACTAAATATTAATTTTAAATTATTCTACACATTGTACGTTTCTTAAGTAAGACTGACAAGCTGAATCACTATCATTAATTCTTTTAAAAAAACCATCGGATAAATATAATTTACCAGATGGTTTTTAAGTTATTTAGAAACTTCTTCAGACGGTCGTAAGTGTGAGATAAGCTCATCTAGAACCTTCTTGTATGAATCCGGGTCATCATGACCAATAACAAGCACACGTTTCTCAGTTTTAGCAAAGTCTTTAATTACTTTCTCAACATAATCTTGTTCTACAAGGTCGCTTTTAGTAAGGATAATCCATTCTTCTTTTTCTGCAAGAGTCTTTTCGTACTCAGACAGCTCATCGCGAATTGTATAATACTCAGAAACAGGATCTTCATGCTCTAGAGAAACTAAATGTACTAACATTTTAGTTCTAGACACATGCCTAAGGAACTTGTGTCCCAACCCTTTTCCTGCAGCTGCTCCTGCGATAAGTCCGGGAATATCAGCGATCACAAACCCATACATATCTCCTAAATGGGGCTCTAATGTAGTAAAGGGGTAAGAGCCGATTCTAGAATTTGCATTTGTAAGCTCATTAAGGAGAGTCGACTTTCCAGCATTAGGTAACCCAATCAATCCAATATCTACCATCAAAGAAACTTCAATTAAAAAATCACCTTCTTCACCTTCTTTACCTGGAGTAAATTCTTCTGGAGACTGATTAGTTGATGACTTGAAGTATTCATTACCAAGACCACCACTTCCACCTTTCATAATTCGCTCTGTCTCTCCAACTTTATTCAATTCAAAAACACGATCACGTCCAACATCTGTAACCTTAGATCCTACAGGAATATCTATGTATAAATCCTGACCATTTTTTCCAGATTTACTCTGAGCCATTCCTGCTTCTCCATTCTCTGAAAAAAACGATTTTCTACCCGTATACTTAGAAAGACGGTTTAAATCTTTAACAGCTCGAACGTAGATATCACCAGCATTACCACCGTCACCACCACAAGGACCAGCCAGTGGTCGGTATTTTTCATGGCTCCAACGAACAACCCCGTTGCCTCCGTTACCTGCTTTAGCGTAAATTGTAATTTCATCAACAAACATATGTGCAGAACTGTACCTCAATAGTACCAATTATGCAATAAACCATATCCTTTTGATAGATAATCTATATTCCTCTTTAAAGGATTAGTCTTTTATTTCTCGATACTCCACTTTCTGTTTAACTACTTTTGAGGAATTTATCCAACGATTACCAATAGTACTTACAAGTGTCATAAATAATGACCCGAATAGAGCATATCCAAAACCATCTACAGAGAATCCTTCTATAAACGAAGCTGCGAACATGAATAACAAAGCGTTAATCACAAACGTGAATAAACCTAATGTAATAATAGTGATCGGAAAAGTTAGAACAAGCAAAATCGGTCTAATGAATACATTCAGTATGCCCAACATGAGTGCTGACATGAGTGCTGGATACAAACCATCTACGGCAATACCTGGGATATATTCAGCGATTAGTATTAACCCTAAAGCATTGAAACAGAGTCTAAATAATAATGTCATGACTGTATTGTAAACACCCTTGCTAATAAACACAACTATTAAGTATTTTTATGTGGACACATCTGACCTAGTTTAAAAACAAAAAGCATATGACTTAAGTCATATGCTTTTTGTTTTTAAGATATGAATTTTATTTATCCACGATCTTCCAATCTTCCTTTAAAAGAGCTTCCACTTTTTTATACTTCAACACTTTTGTGTCAGCACCGTTTGAAACAGTAACTAAATCATTTCTTCCATACGTTTTTTCTTTTGTAACAGGAGTTTTCTTTTTCTTGTCCAATGACTCTTTTACTCCAGCTGCTGCTTGAGCAATTTCAGACTCATGCTTACGAACTTCCTCTTCTTTTGCAATCACTTGAGGTTGTATCTTTGGTAGTATCTCAGCAACACGCACATACACTTCTACTTGCATCTCTCCAAATAGTCTCTTGCCTTCTTTACGATATTCTATCAATGGGTCACGCTGACCATAAGCACGAAGACTGACACTAGCTCGTGTGAAGCTCATCACTTCCAAATGTTCTACCCACAGCATGTCTATCATTTGTAACATCATCTTTCGAAAAACATCCATAAAGATTTCTTCAGTAAATTCTAGTTTCTTTTCTTCAATAATTTTCTCTGTTTCAGGAAAAGCTACATGTAATTCCTTAAGGATACTTTCAACCTCAGAATCATCTCCTAACAAAAGCTTTCTTCGTCGTTCATAAATTGTCTTTCTTTGGATATTTAAAATATCATCATAAGCTAAAACTTGCTTACGTGAATCAAAATGAAATCCTTCAATCTTGGTCTGTGCACCTTCTAAAGTACGGGAAATCATCCCCATCTCAATCGGCTGGTCTTCAGGAATCTTGAATGTACCCATCAAACTTTTTACTCTCTCACCACCAAAGACTCGCATCAAAGAATCGTCCATTGATACGAAGAATTGTGTTTCACCACTATCCCCTTGCCTTCCTGCTCTACCACGCAGCTG
>CAZEUI010000030.1:0-2482 GCA_964515625.1 uncultured Candidatus Saccharibacteria bacterium | reverse complement strand
GTACCGAGTACGAACAGCCCTCCAAGGTCTTTTACAGCCTTTGCTTCCTCTTCAGTAGCATCGGGTCCTCCTAGCTTGATATCGACTCCGCGCCCAGCCATGTTCGTTGCTAAAGTAACAACACCTTTCCTTCCGGCAGCTGCGATAATCTCACCTTCCCTTTCATGATTTTTCGCATTCAGCATCTCATGTTTAACGCCTGCTTTATCAAGAGCAGCTGAGAGTCTTTCATTAGAATCAATAGAGGCAGTACCGATCAACATTGGCTGACCTGTTTCATTTACAGATTTTACCTTAGCGATAATTGCCTTATATTTGCCAGCTTCATTTTGATAAATAAGATCATTATGATCCAAACGTTTTATCTCTCGATTAGTTGGAACGGGGATTACTTCCAAATTATAAACTGTGAAAAACTCTTCTTGAGAAGTCAGAGCTGTACCTGTCATACCAGAAAGCTTTTCGTACATTCGGAAATAGTTTTGGTAGGTTATAGAAGCAAAAGTTTTTGATTCTTTTTGAATAGTCACACCTTCCTTAGCCTCCACAGCCTGATGAAGACCCTCTGACCATCGACGACCTGGTTGTAGACGACCTGTAAATTCATCAACAATAACAATCTCACCTTCACGGACAACGTATTCTTTATCATTATTAAACAAAGCTTTAGCCCTAACTGCTGTCTCTAGGTGGTGAACATATTTAATACCTTTATCGGTATAGATATTTTCTATTCCTAATTCTTTTTCAGCAACTTCAATTCCAGCATCAGTAAGTGTTGCACTTTTAGATTTTTCATCGACAGTATAATGTTCCTCGATATTGAGTTTGTCAGAAATTTTTGCAAATGTTGGGTAGAGATTTTCTGTATCAGATGCTGGAGCAGAAATAATAAGTGGTGTCCGTGCTTCGTCAATCAAAATAGCATCGATCTCATCAACAATGGCATATGAGTGGTGAGGCTGACGCAAACGATCTGATTCGTATTCAATATTGTCACGCAAATAATCAAACCCGAATTCACTATTAGTACCGTATGTTATATCAGCAGCATAAGCCTCTTGCCTTGTACATGGACGCAAGAAATCATAAATCACTTTAAATGATCCATGCTCATCTCGTTCAGCATCTTTTTCTTGATGACCAGGATCATAGAGAAATGAGGACTCATGATTTATAATTCCAACTGTCAGACCAAGCTTGGCATAAACCTGACTCATCCAAACAGCATCCCTTCTGGCAAGATAATCATTCACCGTAATTATATGTACACCCTTACCTGACAAAGCATTTAGTGTTGCCGGCAAAGTAGCCACCAAAGTCTTACCTTCTCCTGTTCTCATCTCAGTTATCTTGCCTCTATGTAAAATAATACCGCCCAACATTTGTACGTCATAATGACGCATATTTAGAGTGCGTACCGCAGACTCTCTAACGAGCGCAAAAACTTCAGGAAGAATCTCATCTAAGGACTTTCCATCTGCGACTTTCTTCTTACAAACTGACAACCTCTCTCGAAGCTCTTCATCAGACAACTCTTTAATTTCTGACTCCAAATTATTAATAACGGGAATAATCAACTGTAGCTCTTTAAGCTCTTTTTCATAACTCGGTCCAAAAAATCTATCCAAAAATGACATATTGGAGGTAGTATATATGTATTCGACATTAAATACAAAGAAGCGTAGTTAGAAATAACTCTAGATACTCCTAACCTCTCTTTCAATTTTTATTCCAGTCCTAGCTTTAACAACTTCTTCTACATATTTTGCAAACCTGTCGATACTCCGAGAATCTTTTGCATTAATATTTACCAACACTAATGCTTGCTGCTCATACAAACATACACCATCTTCACAGTAACCTCTAAGATCACAAATATTATCTAATACCCATCCTAGTGGTATTTTCATATGATCATCACCCACAGGAAAAGATGGTAGTTCGGGATACTTAGCTAAAAGCTTTTTAAATTCTACAGAAGTAATAACTGGGTTCTTAAAAAAAGAACCTGCCGTACCGACTTTACTTAAGTCTGGAAACTTAGTCGAGCGAATTTTCTCGACATGCAACCTGACCTTTTCAGACGTAAGAGATTTATCTTCAGACAAATTCTTTAATGAGCCATATTCAAGAAGAGGATCAGGTTTTACATAAAGTCTGAACGTAACTTTTACAACAATCCATTTTTTACCTTCCTTTGACTTAAAAAAAGAATCACGATATCTAAACAGACATTCATCAGTCGTAAATATTTTTTCCTGCAAAGTGTCAGAATTTATCGAAGATACTTGTATGATCAAGGATGACACCTCAACTCCATAAGCTCCGACATTCTGCACGGGAGTAGCACCAATCAACCCCGGGATAGAACTCATATTTTCAAAACCCCAATAACCTCGAGCTGTAGAATCTCTCACAACATCATCAAACACCTCACCAGCACCACAAGTAAGAACTACAAAATCGTCTTGCTTTGAAT
>CAZEUI010000029.1:0-9061 GCA_964515625.1 uncultured Candidatus Saccharibacteria bacterium | reverse complement strand
TGAGAATTATCTCATGGACGTCTCTGTCTGATGATTGTTTACGAAGATTGTTCGTCATGCGAAGGTTTAAAATCAGGATATTATATACAAATTGTAACCGATATTTCCTCTCCTAGTAAATGGTGTAGCAGTAAATATAACTATATCAAGATATCTAAAACTTTATTTGAATCAGATATTAAACATGTGGAGTTTTTTTACCAATTAAGCCGTACTCATGATAATAGCAGAGCTATAAAAATGTGGCAGTGCTTAAAAATACTCGAATCTGATACCGAGACGTTTTACCTTCGGGTAAACACCACCGTTCTGGTGATTACTAAGAACACATAAAACTTCAGCACCCAACCTCACGACAACCGATATTTCAACGAGTTTCTCAAAACAAAACCGCCATCACTCAATCTACCAGAAGTCAACATTACTATTCCTGTCATCACCTTATCCTCTCATTTACAAATTCAAAAAACTTATTCCCTCACTGACTATAGCTGTTCGTTTTAAAGTATCAAATATTCCTGTTTACTCTAACCTTCATAATTTTAAACTCCTACCAAGGCAGTCTTTAATAAGCCCAGAACCTTCACCTACTTTCTTTGCAATAAAACCTCATAAGCCAATCCTACCAGTCTCTTGCTGTTCTCTAGAGATTCTCCTGGCACTGACCACCAGTTTTTTATCACCACAGGTTCTTCTCTGTCTTCTCTCATATATTCAAATTGCTCAGACTCCATATCTTTAAACTTCTTCTGAAGTTCAGGTTCTTTAACTTTAAAATATAAGGTATCTCTAATGATAATACCTAATTGCTTATTCTCCACTTTCAACATAACCCCACCAAACATTTTTGATGTATGAATAACGCCAATTGCTGACAATTGGTCTAAAACATATTCTGTAAATTCATATGAAGTTCTCATAGACAAAGGTTAACATAAACTAGAGACTTTCTCTTGAAGTGAGATGTTTTTATAAAAAAATAGGTCAGAAAATCAAAATCTGTTAGGTTAATTCAGAAAAATAGAATAGCACTTCTTCAAAATCTTCTATCATACCCTTTTCATTAACTTGAATACCTTCTAACTCATACATATCTAACCGACTTCTCGAGCACTCTTCGGTCAGCCAAACCCGTCCACCAGCATAGACAATTCTATGCCACGGAATCACTCCCTGATTAGAAAACTTACTGAGAATACTAGACACACTCCTAGCCGCCTGACCTCCTGCACCAGCCGCTTTAGCTAAGTTGCCATAGGTAGAAACTCTCCCTACTGGAATAGAAATTGCCAGCTCAAAAACTCTCTGACTAAATTGACCTTTCATTAATTTATTATAGCAAAACTAACTCGAAACTTATTATTTCGAGTTAGTTTTACGACACGAACAGTCTTGAAGAATAACTACATATAGAGTCACCTGTCAGAATTCGCAAAACTTTCAAGACACCTATACAACCAGCCCCACTTGCTACACTGTAAATATGAAAAGAAAACTAACTGACAATACAGCTACAGCTGATAAACAAAATAACTCCGGAGCACAAAATGAAACTGCTAAAGCAAGTCCAACCGCTCAATCTTGGAAAGACAGGTTGCATGCAAAAACAGCCTCACAACAAAAAGGATGGCCTGGGATGGCTCGAAATATTGCCACAGGCAACATTGGCAATAGGTCAGAGAACACCTCCTCTGGTAACACCGCTCGTAAAGCAAAAAAGGGACATAGACCTGGTTAAAACCGTCTTTATATATGTCGTGCTCTTAGCACAAAATTCACTCTCTCCTTATTCTTTCCCTAATTACTTCTTTACTTAAGAGAGCCTCTACTGGCATAGTTAAATTATCAGGTAATTCATCAAGACTGAGCCAGCCGTATTCGGAACCCTCTTCATCCAGATTTATCTCCTGCCCCGCACAAAGCAACATATGCGCACTCCAACGCTATTCACAATAAAAATACCAATGCTTTCATGAATAAGAATACCCTCATCATCAAAATATTGTTTTATTTATTATCCCAAACTAAAGAGCGTTCAATGTTTGAGTGACAGAACTTACAGATATCTTTCAACTTTACTTTAATACGCTCATTCTCTAAACATTTACCACAGGCAGGACAGCGAGAAGCTATACCCTCAGGCAAGATGCTAGGAATTTTTTTCATATTTAATTATTATAAAGAAATTATCTAATAACACAGTCAACATCGACATGAATTTGATAAAACCCTCTAAATGTTCATATTTTGAGTAAATAAATGTATGATATGGCTTAAATGAATACTCAAAAAAATGACCCTCTACAGGAGTCACTCTTAAATTGTTACTGGAAGAACTAGTCGCTCATTACGGGTAGAAAAAACTTGGTGCCCAGACACACATAAGATTCTTTTTGGACAAACCTAGTATTGATTCTAGGTTAAAATTTCTCCGCAAAACTCCTTGGGCAAGAGAGAAAGTTGAAGGTTATTATGTCTGGACCTTTTATAAACGAGATGGAGAATGTAAGGAACAAGTTTAATAATTATTTATACATATCTAATATTGTTTTGTCATAGTCACTTGATGAGTACCAACCTGCTCCACGTCCTGCTGGTGTACATCATCCGACACTAAGCATTAATCCTTTAATACTCGATGTTTTTCTTTTATCCGAAGGTAATCATTTTCATCATCTTTTTTCATAGTCTCTGCAGGGTATTTTTATTTTATTTCATTTAATTTAGACTTGATAATTTCCTTAGAATCCATACCAAGCACAACTGCCATATCTAGCACGTATATAAAAACATATGCCAATCGTTTCAGTTTTAACATGTACTTGTCGAGTGTGAGTGTTTGTTAATCGGTGCATAAATATCCCTAGGTCTCCATCATTTTGTGGGTGAAGTATTAAGTGCCAATGGTTAGGCATGATGATGTAGACAGGAATTCTCCTGCCAGGTTAAATCGTGACTGTCCCTGTTTACTCTGTTTACGCTATTCAGCACCCTTGTAAGAATATTTAAACAATTTTATGTAAAATGGCAAAAGTACAATAATATAGATAGCTACTGCAATAATTGCTTCTAAAAAACTACTCGTCAAAAAAAGGGGGGGCTTGAATAATGTTTAGATACATTATCGGTATAATCACAATTTCAAAAACAAATACCCATCTCCAGAATCTTTTAGATAGATATTTTTCACCTAACAAAACCATTGTCGCAAATACCAAATATGGTACAATCTTCTGCATATGTTTGGAAAAATGAAACAATTCGCGATGAAGAAAATTCTTCAGTCGCAGATGAAAGACGTGCCTGAAGAGCAACAGAAAATGATAATGGAGATGTTGGAAAAGGATCCGTCTTTGTTTGAGAAGATTGCTAAAGAGATTCAAGAAGAGCTTAAAAAGAATGGTAATAACCAGATGGCAGCAGCTACTAAAGTCCTTCCTAAGTATCAGAAAGAAATTGCTGCAGTAATGAGTCCTGAGATGAAGGAACAGCTTATGAAAATGCAGATGGGAGCTCAGGGTAAATTTAATCCTAACGGAAGTATTAAACAATAGGTTTAAGTCAAAGTTAAGGATCCTTAAGTTGACTAATCAACAGGGTGCAAGCGAAGCTTGTGCCTTTTGACGTTACAATGTACAGATATGAAACCTAAAAAGATTGTGATTATTTGTGGTCACCCAGATACTGATTCATTTTCGGGCTCAATTCTTGATCATTATGAGATCGCTGCCGTAGAGGCTGAGCATGAAATTATCCGTTATAATCTTGGTGAATTAAACTTTGATCCAATTCTACATAAAGGCTACAAAGAGATTCAGCACTTAGAGCCTGATCTAGTGATGATTCAAGATGCTATCCTGGAATGTGATCATTTGGTAATAGCTTATCCCAACTGGTGGTGCTCAATGCCAGCCCTACTTAAAGGTTTGTTTGACCGTATCTGGTTACCAGGGTTTGCTTTTAATTTTAATAAAGATACTAAAAAAGTTGAAGAACACTTGTCAGGAAAAACTGCAAGAGTGTTTGTTTTGTCTGGCTCACAAAGTCCATTAAAAACGTGGTGGAAATTTGGTGACTTCACTAATGAAATCCAGTACGGAATCTTAGAGTTTGCAGGTATCTCAACCCAAGTTAATGTTTACGGTCCTTGTGACCATGTGGATGATAATAAGAAAGACAAATGGATGAGAGAAGTGGCCGGACTAGGAATAAAAGGAACCTAACTTCAACAAGTAACCGCAACACTTTGATATAATTAAAGTGTCATGCAATACAATCATTTATCAATACAAGAACGCGAAAAAATCCAAGAACTGCTCTGGCAAAGAAAATCTATCAGATATATAGCAATAGAACTCGGGCGAAGCCCGAGTTCTATCTCACGCGAGATTAAGAAAAACAATCCGATACACAAAACCACCTATACTCCGAGATTAGCGCATGAACGAGCTCTAAAGAAACGACGTGCTCCGCAAGGTTTACGCAAATCACAACGTATTCTCAAAGGACCGTTACCGTCTATAGACGACCGACCAACAACAGTCGACCTGCGGACGGAAATCGGACACTGGGAAGATGATTTGATTGTGTCGCGCGGAATCGTCTGATAATTTAAAAACTATTAATGAACGGGTGTCTGGTTTAGTGTTTATCTCTAGAGTACCTAACGCTACGGCTGAAGCGGGTGATACTGCTGTATCAAAGCGTTTGCAAGCCGTTCCGACTCAGTATCGAAAGACCCTCACTCGTGACCGAGGCAAAGAGAATATTAAGTATGAAAAACTGCGTGATGATCTAGATATTCAAGTCTTCTTTGTTCATCCTTATAGTTCTTGGGAACGAGGTTCTAACGAGAATCTTAATGGTTTAATTCGTCGTTTCTTCCCCAAGAAGACGGACTTTCAGACCATTACTGATGAGGAGATAAGAAGGGTTGAGTACCTACTTAACCCTCGTCCCCGGAAGCGGTTTGGTTGGAAGACTCCTTATGAGGTGTTCTATGAGATGACAGGTGTTGCATTTCGAGTTTGAATCTACCGAATTTAGCATTGACTTTATTCTTAAATGATGTATAATCATCATAGTTCAGAAGGTCTGAGATCGTTCATTTTAATTGACATTACTCTAGGAGGTTGTCATGTATATTTTTTCAAAAGTAATTATATTACATTTTATTTTATTATTTCTTACAGGTTGTTTGCAGCCAATTCAAGGTCAGTCTAGCAGTAGCTGGATGGTACCTGAGGTTGACCAAGCTGAAAGACTTCGTACAAAAGTTCTCCATTCAAAGCCTATCGGTGGAGTATGGACAAGAAGAGAATTTCAAAACAGAGTTTCAGCTGGAGGAGATGATCAGGGTGGTTATAGTTCGTATGACTTAACTGGTCAAGGAAGCGGAGTGATTCCTAATGATGCTGTCTTGATCCGTTCTAAGTAAAGGAGAGTTGTTGTGAAATTTTTGAGTGTAATCTTTTGTTCGGTACTGCTCGGTGCTTGTGGAGGTAATGTTCGTGTTACGGGTGTTAATATCCCTCCATCTATTGTTATGAGTGTGGCAGAAGGTATTGATGCTATCAGTAATTACTTGCCTGAAAAATTAAATAACAAGCCAGGTACTTCTTTCGATCATTCTATTGAAATATATATAGAGAAGGAAGGGGATTCTTCCGTTTATATTAAACGACAATATAGACCGAGTATGTAAAATAGATGATTATTTTATTCGACGCAAAACTTTTTAAGCTTTGCGTCTTTTTTTCACTTCTAACACTGGTTCAAAAACCAGAAAATATTGACAGTTTTCTATTTAAGGTGTTTAATTATTATAGAGTAAAGTTATTTCATATTTTCAATAGATGATTCAGGAGGTTGTCATGTGTAAAGTCTTAAAAAGGTTCGCATTATTGTTTCTAACAGTATTAATATTAGGAGGTTGTGCGATTCATCCAGTAAACTACGGTCGTAATGGTTATTACAACAGAGGGTATAATTCTCGTTATTATGTTCTTTTGCCGTCAATACGTCTTAGCTATGCAAGGGGATTTACTTCCCGAAGAGGACATTCTACTTATCGTAGAAGAAGAGACGTTTTTCCTCGTAGTAATCATTCCTACATTCATCCACGTGCTGGTGGGCATGGTTGGAATTATTCCGACCGTCGAAATCATGGTAATAGACATGGTTTAGGTAGATCACGTAATCGTAGGTTTCAACACAGAAATCTGAATCGTAATCAGTATCAAAGAAGAAGAAATAATTCTCAGCATAATCGAAGAAATCGTTCAGCTCAAAATAATCATAGAAATAATGGAGGTAGAAGAAATGATCGTAGGTAACACCTTTTCTCTGGCGTAAAGACTTTAAGCTTTGCGCCTTTTTTATATTTAATTTAAGTCGTTTAATATAAATCTGTTATAATACATAGTAATTATGTCAAAAAAACAGTTTCCGGAAGGGTTTTATTGGGGAGCAGCTACTGCTTCATATCAGGTTGAGGGTGGAATCGAGAGTACTGATTGGGCTGAGGCGTCACGTTCGGAGCGCGTGCCGCCATGTGGACTTGCTTGTGACCATTTTAATCGATATGAAGAAGATTTTGATATTGCTAAAAAATTAGGTCACTCCGCACATCGTTTCTCGATTGAGTGGGCACGTGTTGAGCTGTCAGAAGGGAATTTTGATATGGAGGCGATCGCTCATTATCGAAGAGTTCTCGAGTCTTTGAAAAAGAGAGACATCAAGCCATTTGTAACTATTTGGCACTTTACGCTACCGCTTTGGTTTTCAAAATCTGGAGGTTTTGAGCGAACAGATTCACCAGAAGTATTTGCTCACTATGCTAGTTTTATTGTTGAGCAGTTAGGGGATTTGTGTGATCATTTTTCGACTATGAATGAGCCAAATGTTTTTGGTAGTAATGGCTGGTTGCGGGGAAGCTGGCCACCCTTTAAACGTTTTGCAGTAACAGATTTAGTTTCTATTACTAATTCAGGGCGTGTTCATGAGTCCCAAGCCTCTAAAGGGTTTAAGCCTTTATTTTTATATCTACGAATAATGAAAAACCTTGCTCGCGCTCATAATAGTGCTTACTTAGATATTAAAAAAGTATCGCCTAAAACCGAAGTTAGTGTGGTCAAGCATGTTATTGTCTTTGCTTCGAATTGCAATCCTTTTAATAAGATTAAAGCGTTAATTTCCAATTATATCTGGACAAGTATTTTTATGAATCGTGTTTATAAAAAATGTGATTCAATCGGTCTGAATTACTACTTCTACACTAAGTTTGGTGATGATAAAGAATGGAGAAAAACGGACATGGACTGGAATTTTGCTCCTAGTCATATTTACGATGCTTTGATGATTTTAAATAAATACAAACTACCATTGTTTGTATCTGAGGCTGGTTTAGCTGATGCTAGTGATGATGGTAGGGCTGAATATATAAAAAGTCAGGTTAATGCTATGTGGAAGGCCATTCAAGATGGAGCTGATGTTCGTGGACATATGTACTGGTCTTTACTTGATAATTACGAGTGGGCATTAGGTTTTGGCAAAAGGTTCGGGTTAGTTGAAGTGAATTATGAGACACAAGAAAGAATTGTCCGCCCATCAGCTTTGGTGTATAAGAAAATATGTGAGTCTAATGCTGTAGTAGAATAATAAATTAATATGACTTGGTTACTTTTAGCAACATTAGGACAATTTCTGAATGCAATCGTCGCTTTCTTTGATAAGTTTATTGTTTCAGACGAGTCAATGCTCCCGCGCCCTTTTGTTTATGCTTTTTACACTTGTTTATTTACAGGGTTTTGGATAGTCGTCTATCTTATCGGATTTATTCCAGGTTTGTCAGATTATGGCGTTCCTTCGTTTGAGAACGTTCGAGCACCGACTTTACAGGTTGTGGCAATGTCTTTTCTTGCTGCTTATACTTTTTTTATAGCACTTGTTTCGATGTATGATGCATTAAAACGAGCTGATGCTTCGAATACTATGCCAATAATCGGAACAGTATCGGCATTGTCATCATTTGGTTTGAGTTATGTATTTTTAGGAACACACCTGCACGATAATTTTATTGTAGGTGTTATTCTACTTTCGGTAGGTACTTTATTAGTTGCTCAGACTTTGCCAAAAACTGACACTATAATACAAGTGTTCCATAGTGGGCTGTTCTTCGCTTTACATTACATCACCATGAAGGGTTTGTTTCTAGAAACTAGTTTTGATGACGGGTTCTTTTGGTCTCGAATCGGCTTTGTGCTGTTTACACTTTCATTATTATTGATACCAGCTTATTACGACAAGATTCGTGCCGCTACCGCTCAAACATCAAGAAAAGCTGGAGGTGTAATTATACTAACTAAACTACTTGCCGGAATTTCAGCGTTTATGTTACTGAAAGCAACTGATATGGGAGAGGTTTCTGTTGTTCAGGCACTTGATGGTTTGCGGTATGTATTTATTTTGTTGATTAGTGTGATATTTGCAAAATGGTTACCTAAATCAGTTGTAGATCGCGACACCCGTTCTGCCATAACTTTCAGAAGGTTTCTGTACGTTGTCGTGATTCTTATTGGATTTGTCGTTTTGTTTGCGTGATATTATTAACGCATGTCTCATAATAAAAAAAACTTTCTCTATATCATTGCTGGAATTGTCACAGTTCTCAGCTTCATTTTGATTTTGCTGATGCAAAAGCCAGTTCCTGAACATATTACCTATGGTATGTCATTCAATACTTTCTATGCTCGTGAACTTGGTTTAGATTGGAAAGAGACGTATGACGCTATTTTAAATGACTTGAATGTCCGTAATTTACGGCTCGCCGCTCACTGGCCAATGATTGAACCATCATCAGGTATTTATAATTTTGAAGAAATTGATTATCAGGTAAAACGCGCCGAAGAGGTTGGTGCAACTGTGATACTTGCGGTAGGTCGACGACTTCCTCGTTGGCCAGAATGTCATATTCCGAAATGGGTTAAAGTCTTGACTAAGGCAGAACAGCAGTCTTCACAGCTTGAATATATGAAACAGGTGATTAATCGGTATAAAAATA
>CAZEUI010000028.1:0-9415 GCA_964515625.1 uncultured Candidatus Saccharibacteria bacterium | reverse complement strand
ACGAATCCCTCCAGCTATTGCTAATGGAGTTTCATCAGATAGTTTTTTTATAGTATCTACAATTTTTTTAATACCAACAAAAAAATCACTTGAGGTATTGAAGGAAATTGTTTTTCCTAAAACCTTAAGGTCAGAACTGACGGAAATACGAGTTTTTGTCCCTCCAATATCAAACAGTGCATAAATCATAATCCTAATATTTCTCTAGTTTTGTTTTTGTACAGCTCTACATTAGGTTGATCAAAAGCATTTAGATTCATAAGTTCCGCAACATACATTGTTTCCAACATTCGCATACCCATAAATAATCCAAGAGAATATGACAAATCATCACTAAAGATAGTTGACCTGTATGGCAGTGAACACTCTTGATATGCACTCATAACCCCTCCATAAATAGCCGCTGATACTTCTTGTACAGTAAATTTACCGTAAGTTTTGGAAATGCCTTTTTTTGGAATTTTATAATCTACAGTATCATCATCAAAAGTAACGAAGTCTGTATAAATCCCATCAAAACCACTTAATAAAAGCTGTCCAACAGAATGAAGCTCCACAGCAGTAGAAATTGTTGGCACAAAACCCTTCTTAACAGGTTTACCTGACCTGTCTATTGTCTTACCTAAGCTTTCCGCCTGTAGCTGACGATACCAAGCCCCAAGCTTGTATAAGCGCGGCTCAAAAGCAAAGAAATTATAACATCTGAAATTTTTATTAATATAATGCTGCAACCGAACAGCCTGCTCTGCAACTACAGGTTCGTAGCTTTCATTCGTAGAGTCATTAATACCTGCAATGAACGAGTCTGTATCATAACCTAACAAAGCAAGAGTGACCAACCCAACCTCCGTAGCAATGGAATACCTGCCTCCAACTACCTCAGGCATACTTATAGTTGTCACCCCTAAACGCTTACCAGCCTTTAAGAAGTCAGTTTTTGGGTTACCTACAAAAATAGCCTGTCCGTACACCTCTTTACCGAATCTTTCTTCAAGAGATGTTAGTAATACTCCGGCATTAACCAGAGTTTCAGCAGTCTCGCCAGATTTACTGATTACACAAATAGCAATTTTTTTAAGAGATTTAACTGCCTTCAACTTATTAAGGAGTAATTCTATACTTCTAGACGACACTGTGTCCAATGAATGTAATTCAACAACACCTGTATCTAGCACCTCATGCACAGCTTCTGCACCAAGATTTGATCCACCAATACCTATAAGTATCAAATGTTTAATTCCTTTAAATTTCATTTTTAAAGAACTAAGAGTGTCATGTAGATCTACATCTAGTGAGTGGGCTAGTGAGTATTCAGGCTGAGAAGAGTCTTTTGTTGAGATGACTTCTGACACATGTTCACGATATTTTTGTAATTTTTTTACACTTTTTGCCTGACCAGTTTCAGTAAATGAGTCTATGTCGAAGTAAGATAAATTCATATTTTAAACTTGTTGTATATTTTTAATTTTTTTAACTTCTTTATTAATATACTTAAATGCTTCATCCACACTATCTACCACATGAAAAAGATCTAAATCTTCAACACTTATCGTATTATGTTTTTCTAGCAAATTTTGTTTAAAAAACATAATTAAAGGATCCCAATAATCTTTTCCGTAGAGAACAATTGGAATTGGTCTAATTTTTTTGGTCTGGATTAAGGTGACGATTTCAAAAAATTCATCAAGTGTTCCAAAACCTCCTGGGAAATACACATAAACCTCTGAAGCAAAGGTGAGCATGACTTTGCGAGAAAAGAAGAAATTAAAATTTAATGACTCTGTAGTATAAGGATTCAATTTCTGTTCGAAAGGCAACTCAATATTAAGTCCTACAGATTTTCCTCCAACTTTAAATGCTCCCACGTTAGAAGCTTCCATAATACCCGGTCCCCCACCTGAAATAATTGAATATTTTTTCTTAGCCAACTTTGCAGCTAGCTCTTCAGCATCTTTATAATACTGATCATCGGGCATTGTGCGAGCGCTCCCCCAAAAGGTTGCTGACAAACCATGATTCCTTAACAATTCAAAACCTTGAACAAACTCTGACATGATACGGAAAACTCTCCAAGACTGTACCGCATCCCCGTTAGAACATTCTGGGTCTAATAATTCTGATACTAAACGACAATCCTGCTTCTGAAGCTTTCTAATTTTTGTATTTTTTCCAAACATATCTAGATATTATAACACCAGACTACTTCCAAGGAATTTCAAACTGATTAAATTCGGGGAGAAGTTTTTGATTATACATAAGCCTAGACGCGACCTCAGCATGACACAAAGCACCAGTGAGAGCATTGTGAGGATCAGGCTCAGCTGGTACTCCACAATAATTTAGAATGGCGTTTAGGTTCAAAGAGCTTCTTTTACGATCTTCATTTATAGGTGGCTGATTGCCTTTTGTGAGAATATGCATCCAGCACATTGTATGAGTATCAAGAGTTCTATAAGCAAGGTTCCAGTTAACCCCTGCTCTTTCCGCACTTGCTCTCAACATATCTCTATCAAAAGAAATGTTTTGCCCAGTCAAAGTTCTATCTGATAAATTTTCAGACCACCTTAGGAAACTTTTTAACAACTCCGCCTCAGATTGTTTATTAATGCACATTATCTCACTTTCAGTAAAACCATTAACCTTTAGAGCACCTTTCATAACATGAGCCCCTTCCCAGATTCTACACTCTTCATAAAATCTATTTGTTGGATCATCAAAATCTAAGGCGCCTATAGAAACGAGAGAGTGTTTTTGATAATTTGTTCCTGATGCTTCTATGTCTACTATTAACATAATTTATATTTTATCATTAAATAAGAACCTGCACGCAAACTAAATAACATTACAAACCTTTACAATTAGCAGCGGGAGTATATCCTGCAGCTTCAGCTTGAGAAGGAGACTCAAAGAATATTTTATTTTCCTCCTTAATCCTACCAACCCCTGAACAACTAAGCAGGTAATACTTACTACCTGACTTTGAAACAACAACCTGCTTTCTGTCAAAATTATCATACTCAATAGGCTCAACAGGCTTTTTCTCAATAAAGATAATGCCGGCGGAAAGTTTCTGATCTGCACCAACAAGACCGCTATCAATAGAATGTCTACCTAAGCCAAAAGAAACAAGACCAACTAAAACTAGTAAAACAGCCATAAATAAAGCATCGTCGTGTATTAAAAGCTTGAGTTTTTCGTACATATATCGTATACTCCGTAGGTTAAATTCTAATTATTATACCTTACTCTTATGTCAACTAAGAAAGCCGGCGGAACAGCCAAAAACCTGAGTGATTCACAACCAAAGTATCTTGGAGTGAAGCGCTCAGATGGACAAGCAGTCAAAGTCGGACAAATTATTGTTCGTCAACGTGGTACAAAAATTGAAGCTGGAAAAGGTGTAAAGGTTGCTAAAGACCATACCCTATTCGCAATGACCAATGGTGTCGTATCATTCGGAAGTATGCGAAAAATCCGTTTCAACGGTGAAAAAGTCACTAAAAAAATAGTTCATGTAGTAGCTGCAGCATAGTTTCAACCCAATATAAAAACACTGACCCTAATAGGTCAGTGTTTTTATATTGAATAAGTCACAGATAACTAGTTTAGACTTAAGCAATCTGAAAGACGAACCTTCAACCTGACACTATATCTTAACCTATCCCCCTTCTCCAGACTTCATTACAGACTCACCGCCCACTAGCATATCTCCAGAATAAAACATCACTTTAAGTGCTGTCACTTCCGAAAATCCTTCTGGGAATTTACCAATCCTGATATATTCATGCTCAACAAGACCTCTATCTTCATCTTAAGATTCTGTCAACAGCCTATACAAACCTTTCTCATTCTCAAGACTGCTTACAATCTTAACTTTGATATAAATTATAGTATCTAGTTGAGATATTATTGCTTTTAAAAGCCCTACAAAGCCTTTCAGGAAGAATCCTGACATTATCAGCTAGGTCAACCTAGATATATTCCGCAATTTCGTGAGCATACGTTCTTTACATCTCGTGTAATTTTAGACAATATCTCACATTCTTTCTTAGAAAGAAAAACTCTACAGACTATTTATTATTATCAACAAGAAATATATTTACATATACTAAATTTCCAAAAATTGGTACAATACCTAATTCCTCAATAACCTTCTTTTATAAACAAACTTTAGTACTTTAGCCAAACTCGAGATGACCTCCTTGCCAAGCCATGAAGGTTACTTATAGTGAATGTTTAGCAACTAATAATTTTCAATCATGGATAACAATTACTCTACATCGAACAACATATTCTTTATTCATATTCACCAGTATACCAAACTAAAGAAAACAACTTATATCAACAGAAAAAACTCTCTGAAGAAAGACTTTCTGAGAGATAAATAAAATAGCATTGATAACTTTTCATCCAAATATCTATAGTAAATGAGATGTTATAACAGAAATTCCTTCAACCTTTGACCTAAACCATGACTAATTATCTGTTTTTTGAATAAAATAAATAAAAATTATCATACACAAGAAAACTAACGAAACAATAAAGCCAGTGAGTAGTACAGTTAACTGTACTACTCACTGGCTTTATTAACTACAGCTGGTGCAATAGTACGACTGTCTTCGGATATTTGTTGCTAAATACAAAAATAGTTCACCGAGTGAACTATTTTTATGTTTAGTTTAGATTATCTAGACTAAGCTTCTTATACTTTCTTCCTTACTCTTGAGATCGGATTACTGCTGTTTCTATTGTCACTGTTTCTACCGGTAGTCCACTTGAGTTTGTTTCTAGTTTGGCTATTCTGTCTACTACTTCCATTCCTGAAATTACTCGTCCGAATACTGGGTGTTTTGATGATAATGGCTCTTTGTTGAAGTCTAGGTTTGTATTATCAATTAAGTTAATGAAAAACTGACTACTTCCTGAGTTTGGTCCACTGTTTGCCATTGAAATGGTCCCACGTATATTAGTCAGAAGATTTCCACTGATGTGTTCATCGGGGATTGAATAACCAGCATCACCTGTACCGTACTTGAATATTTCGTCGGTTTTAGTAATTGGATCACCACTTTGAACCATAAATCCGTCAATCACTCGATGAAACTTGATTCCGTCATAGAAACCTTCACCAATTAGCTTAGCAAAGTTACCTGCCGTAATTGGCATTTGGTGTTCGTAAAGTTCGATTTCAATTGCACCTAGGTTGGTGTTAAGTACTGCGATTCTATTCATACTATTTTCAATATCTGCACTATACGCTTCCAGCTGTTCGGCTGTTAGCGGAGCT
The DNA here is from genome assembly GCA_964515625.1 of uncultured Candidatus Saccharibacteria bacterium. Taxonomy (GTDB): domain Bacteria; phylum Patescibacteriota; class Minisyncoccia; order Phycocordibacterales; family UBA918; genus OLB19. The sequence goes on along the minus strand of CAZEUI010000028.1, from coordinate 4,128 downwards.
GGTAAAACCTCTTCAGAGACTAGTCCTTCAGTAACTTCATCATTTGTAAACCAAATAATCCCTCCAATTATCAATGCACATACCACGAGCATCATGACAATTGGCTTTAATTTACGAATAATTTCATCCATATAAATATTACTTATTTCTTGATAACTTCAATTGTAAATTCAGCTTTTGACTCTCCGTCTTTAAGTGTCACAGTATGCTCACCCACTTCTTTGATTGGCGAATCAATCAAAACCATTGAGTCTTCGATGGTTATATCTGAAGCTTTAGCTGCTGTCACAATATCTGATTCATGAACAGCTTTAAACAGGTGACCTTTTTCGTTTACTTCTGTAGTCAACTTTAATGTTGTTGCCCTAAGCGATGTTGCTGCACTTTCGAAACGATCTTGACCAGCCTTTTTACTTGCAGAAGTTTCTGCTTGTCGTCGTTCAATTTTTTTCATATTTGACGGTGAAGCAAGTTCAGCCATTTTTTGAGGAATCAGCTTATTAAGCGCGAAACCACTAGAGACCTCTGCTACGTCATATCGTTTTCCAATTTTTGCAACATCTTGCAGAAGAATTATTTTCATATTGTTAAATTAAATACCTATAAATTGTACGTCACACGCACATCTTCCGGCTATCATACCAAAACAACGCCTTAATCTCCAGTCCTAACCTATTCCATAACCTCTTCAGAGAAAGTTGTTATCTCCTCAAAAATCTCACTAACGACTTCTTCACCACGTAAAAATTTAACAGCAGCATCTTTTTGAGAATCAATCCCTTCGATACGTTGTTCTGGAGTACGAGAAATAACGATGTCTGGAGTAAGCCCTCCCTGAGAGATTGAAATTCCATCTGGAGTCAACCAACGAGCAATAGTAACCTTAAGTGACGATCCGTCATCAAGCTTAACAAGCTCTTGTACTGAACCTTTACCAAAAGTCTGAGTACCTATCACTGTTGCAACACCATGGTCTTTCAAGGCTCCAGCAAGAATCTCTGATGCCGAAGCCGATCCTTTGTCTACAAGTATTACTAAGTTTTTTGAGTTAAATGTTTGGACTTGCCAACCACTTGTACGGAAGACCACATTTTTAGAAGAGTCAACAAACTCTTCTTTGACAACTATTTTTCCAGAAGGTAACAGATAACTAGCTATTCTCACAGCACTTTGTAAATAACCTCCAGGATTACCGCGCACATCAATCACCAAAGTCTTAGCTTCACTCTTTAGATATTCACGCAACGCACCTCGAACTTGCTTCTCAGCAACTGCATTAAAGCTGTAGATAGCAATTATGAATGTGTCGTCGATAAGTTCAGTCTTAACGGTCGGGATATTTATTCTATCGCGAGTAACAGGAATTTCTAAAAAGGAAGTTTCTCCTTCTCGATAAATCTGAAGATTTACAACAGTACCTTTTTCTCCTCGGATAAGATTTACAGCTTCGTCAACTCTCATACCTTCAGTCGTAGTCTCATCAATTTTTACAATAACGTCGCCTGACAAAATACCAGACTGTTCTGCAGGAGTATCTGGCAACGGAGCGATTACTGTAATCAGTTTTTCACGTAAGCCAACCTCCATTCCGACACCACTGAAATTTCCAGAAATATTCACATCGAAAGCCTCAGCGTCTTTTGGTGGAAAGTATGTCGTGTAAGGATCACCATATGAAGCCACCAACCCGTTAATAGCTCCTTGGATTTTTTCTTCACGAGTCAATTTCTTAGAAGTACTCCCGACAGCAAATTTCTTGTCTAAAAGATTCCAAACATGCCAGAACTCGTTTAGGTCTTTTTCTACAATAATCTCTTCTGCAGATTCTGCCGAAAAAATATTAAAGAGGTTTGCGCTTTGACTCTGAGGATTATAGACTCCCTGCCCCACTTCGAGACCAGAGAAAAAAGCTCCTAATGCGAAAATAAAAGCTAGCGTGTAACCGAGCCAGTGCTTGTTACTTTTCCGCTCAATGTGAGTAGTGGATGAATTGAATATAAATGACATTGAGTTATTATTACATAAAGAATAGTTAGTCCAAAATAGTTGTCAGTGGAGGAATTTTTTTGGTACACTATACACATTATGTTTACTCAACTATTTAGTCCGAAAAAACCTGTAATCATTCGCGATATTCACCTATTAAATACAGAAAGTGGCAAGTTAGAATTATTTAAACCCCTCAGTAAAAAGGAAGTTAAGCTTTATAGTTGCGGACCAACTGTCTACAATCATGTCCATATCGGTAATTTACGAGCTTTCCTTAATGCCGATATTCTCAAAAGAGTCTTGATTAGAAATGGATACATAGTTAAACATACAATAAATTTCACTGATTTTGGACATCTTACTGGTGATGGAGATGCTGGAGAAGACAAAATGATGCAGAGTCTAAAACGAGAAGGGTTACCGATTACCCTGTCAGCTATGAGAGAGATGTCTGACCAGTATATAAAATCATTCAAGAATGACATTGAAGACATGAGAATACTGCCCCCCACCACATGGGCAAGAGCTAGTGACTATATAAAAAAACAAATCAGTCTCATCAAAACCTTGGACGAGAAAGGTTTTACCTATGAAACAAGTGATGGTCTTTATTTTGATATTGAAAAATTCCCTAAATACGGAAGACTCGGAAAAATTAATTTAAAAAAAATTAAAGGCGGTGCAAGAGTAGAACTTAACCTAGAAAAAAAGCACCCAGCAGATTTTGCAGTCTGGAAAAAAGGTGAACTCGGTTGGGATAGTCGCTGGGGCAAAGGTTTTCCTGGTTGGCACATAGAATGTTCTGCCATGGCTATGGACACCCTTGGCAAACAGATTGATATCCATACCGGAGGTGAAGACTTAGCGTCAACGCATCATAATGCTGAAATTGCTCAATCGGAAGCAGCTATGGGTCGTAAGTTTGTAAACTACTGGATTCACAATACTTTTATCACAATTGATAATACAAAAGTATCAAAATCTTTAGGGAACACAATCACAATGCGTCACCTAATGGACAGAGGATTTTCGGGTGACGATTATCGATACTGGTTACTTACTGCTCACTACCGTACCCAAACAAACTTCTCTTGGGACGCTTTAAAAGCCTCTAAACAGGCTCTTTTTCGATTAAAACGCTACATGTATGAAGAGTACAAACAAAACGCCTCTGCCCCAAACATCTCCTATCTTGATAAATTTGACGATTGTCTTGCCAATGACCTCGATACTCCCAGAGCAATTGCAGTATTATGGGACATGATTAAAGATAACAATCTCGACGACAAAACAAAATGCGGAACACTCATGTCAATGGACGAAGTGTTGGATATAGGATTGTCTGAAAATGTTGAAGAAGGAGTTTATTCACTTGGAGTTATTGGGGCAAATGATTTACCTGTAGAAATTCAAAAACTTATTGACGAACGAGAAGCAGCTCGTATAGCAAGAAACTGGATTGCTTCTGATACTTTGCGCGACACTATAAAATTTAAAGGTTACGAACTTGAAGACACAGGAAACGGTCCTAAAGTAACAAAAATATAATTTTTATTGAAAAGTTGTAAAACACTAATAAAACAACAAACAGTGGCACAATTTTGATTTATTACTACGCCTGATAATGGGCTGACATGTTAGAATAGCGATTACTTATGTCAGAAGAACTTAATCGAAATTTACGCAAACCACCGCAAAACGTTGCAGCTGAAAAGGCTTTACTAGGAGCTATTATTCTAAAACCAGATGTTATGCATGACATGTCTGTTTCTGTGCATCCAGAAAGTTTTTACGCAGACAAGCATCGGTCTATTTTTGAAGCAATTCAGAAGATTTTCTCTAAAGGTGATCCTGTCGATCTCGTCTCTATTATTACTGCGCTGAAAGACGCAAAACAGCTAGACCGTGTTGGTGGCGCTGCTTACATTACAGAACTTATCGAAACTGTTCCAGCAGCTAGTAACGCGATGTACTACTCGACCCAAGTGCAAGACAAATCAATTCTACGTAACTTAATTCATGCAGCTGATGATATTGCAGAAATTGCTTTTTCTGACCCTGAAACTGTCGACGAAGCGCTTGATCAAGCCGAAAAGAAAATATTCGCTGCAACACAATCTCCTTCTGCTCAAAAATTTC
>CAZEUI010000027.1:1670-9852 GCA_964515625.1 uncultured Candidatus Saccharibacteria bacterium | reverse complement strand
CGTCGAGGTTTCGCAATTTCAATTCAGACACGTTAGGGATATCTGGAGTAGTAACTTCTGGACCTAGTTTAGTATCTCGTACAGACACGTCTAGTTCATCTAAGTGAATACTGGCAAACTTACTCTTCTTCACCAATCGTTCAGAAATAATAATCGCATCTTCATAGTTAGCACCATTCCAACTCATGAAAGCTACCATCGCATTCTGTCCAACGGAAATTTGCCCATTATCAGTCGAAGTTGTATCAGCTAACAAATCTCCAACCTTCACTTTCTGACCAAGCTTTACTGCTGGTCGATGCTGAAAAGCAGAGAAGTCATTAGTTCGCTGCAACTGCGCTAATGGATACTCATGATTTTTACCATTCTTAGCACCTTTAACAATTACAGTTAGTGCATCTACTTCAACAACTTCACCAGCCTCTACTGCATAGATAACTCGTCCGACATCTCGAGAAGACACTGCTTCAACACCAGTCGCAACTATAGGAGCCTCTGGGATGAGACACGGAGTGGACTGTTTCTGCATGTTTGAACCCATCAAAGTACGGTTTGCATCATCATGATTCAAGAATGGAATCATTGAAGTCGCTACAGAAAAAGGTTGGTTTGTTGCAATATCAATATAATCAACATCATTACGATCAACAGATCGAGGCTCACCCTTACGACGAGCTTCTACTAATTCTTTTTTGATCATACCTTTTTTATCAACTTCAATAGCAGCATGAGCAATAGTATGTTTCTCCTCTTCATGAGCGTTCATGTAAGTAACTTCATCAGTCAGTCTACCTTTAACAACCTTCATGTATGGAGTCTCAATAATACCAAATCGGTTTACTCGAGAGTACATTGCAAGACGAAGAATCAAACCAATGTTTGGACCTTCTGGAGTATGAATTGGACAAAGTCGTCCATAGTGAGAAGTGTGAACATCACGAACTTCAAAACCAGCTCGTTCACGAGTTAGCCCACCAGGACCAAGTGCTGATAGTGTTCGAAGATGCTCAACTTCAGCCAAAATATTTTGCTGTTGTGAAAACTGTGACAACTGGTTAGTGGTAAAAAATTCCTTAATTGCTGCTTGAAGGGGACGTGGATTGATGATTTGCATCGGGAGTGATGTTTCAGCCTCAATCGTAGACATTCTATCTTGAATGTTTCGTTTCATTCGAGTCATACCAACACGCACTCGCTGTTGAAGCATTTCTCCAAAATATCGAACACGTCGGAAACCTAAGTGGTCAATATCGTCAGGCAAAGCGTTTGAGTCATGGTTTGAAGCAATGATGTGATTCAAAATCAATTTTACATCTTCAATAGAAATAGTTCGGTCAGCTACAGCCTTAGCGTCAATTGGACGACCAAATCGTTCATTAAAGTGATGACGACCGATTTCAGAAAGGTCGTATCGTTCTGGAGAGAAGATTGAGTTAACAAAATCACGAGCATTATCAATAGTAGCTAAATCACCATCACGTAGTCGACGGTAGATCTCAACATATGAGTCATCAGAGGTTTTAGCAGGATCTTTAGCAATAGTTGCCTTCATGTATTCTTCACCACGATCAACCCCACTAACGAGCTTAATCATTTCAGACTCTTTTTCGACACCTAAAATACGCAACAAAGAAGAGATAGGGAATTTCTTCTTCCTATCAATCTTTACGTAAATTACACCATCTGCTTCAGACTCAATTTCAACCCAAGCACCTCGCGCAGGAATCAATTTAGCACCGAATTGTGTTTTTCCTTTTACTTCAGATGCCGTAAAGAAAATACCGTATGACCGAGCCAGTTGTGGAACAATTACTCTCTCAACACCATTAATAATAAAAGTACCATTGTCAGTCATAACAGGAATGTCAGACATGAAAATTTCTTGGTCTTTTTCACTTTCAAAAGTTTTATTCTTCAAAACAACGGTAGCACGCAACGGAGCTTCGTAAGTTCGCTTATTAGCTTTTGCAAATTCTGGTGAATATTTTGGTACACCAAGTTCGTACTTCTTAAACTGAAGCTCAAACTTTTTATCTGAATAATCAGAAATAGGTGAAAATTCCTTAAAAATTTCTTTTAAGGCGATTTCGACAAACCACTTATACGATTCACGTTGTGGCTCAATCAAGTCTGGTAATGGAATTTTTGGTGGCGCAGCTTTTTCAAAGCGACGTTGCGGCATTTGCCCAACCGAAAGATCTTTAATACTCATATCTACTATTATGAATTATGCAAAAAATTAACCAGCATAAAAATAGCGCCTCGCACTATCTTTGACTTGTTAATTTTTTACCGGATAAATAAAAACATCACTCCCATGAAATTTACCTCCGCGTACGTATTGAAAATCTCCCAGCCATAACTCATCCGAGATCGCATTACTGCGTATGTGACGGCAAGTATACAGCAAAACAAAACTTTTGCAACTGACAGTTGGGTAAAAAAGACTGGTTCCAAAAGGAGCCAATCATGCATGCCACAAATCAATTTTTCCAAGCTTTCATCTTTGCAAAGTACATATTGATGGTAGTTTTGTCTGTAGAGACACGCAATCGATCATCGACAGTACTAATTAACAAATGTTTATCTTTATTAAGAACAGCTATTTCAAACAAAATATTGAACATAGAGATAATGCGAACTTTATAAATCTCACTAGTAAGTCCAGCACTCTGCTCCGTTAAGACAGAAAACCATCGTCTGAACATAGAACTTTCCTTCTCTATCAAAAAGACTTTTTTCGCTTTAGTATGTGCCAACAAGTCAAGAACACCTCTCTCTAAAACTAAAGCATATAATACTTTATTGATTAAAGTGTTTTCATGAACCAACATTCTAAAAACAACTTCAGACAGCTTGTTCCAATCTTCGTAAGAATTAGTATCTTTATTATTCAAAAGTCCGAATATCCTAAAAATACGAATGTGCAGACATAGTAAAACTTATTCCAAAATAGCTTATCACCAAGCCGACTAAAAGTTTTTTTATACTCATATCTCAATTACAAAATCTACTAACATTAAAAACTAATAAAAGAACTAGGTAAATAATCCTAAATTTAACTACTCCGCCATTCATCAATCTCCTTATGATTCCCGTTCAGTAATACCTGTGGGACTTTTAACTTATTCTTTTTGTATTCAATAGTTTCTGGGCGGGTATACGACTCACCGTTAGTTATTCTGTCGTCCTCTAAAGAATCATGAGTCCCTAACACTCCTTCGATTTGCCTTGAGGTTGCATCGATAATACTTAATGCTGGCAATTCACCGCCAGTTAGAATAAAGCCACCTACACTCACCTCATCTGCCTTTAAAGCCTTTTTTACTCTGCCGTCTATACCTTCATAACGTCCACTAATCAATACTAAGTGATCGTATTTTTTAGCATATTTTTTTGCAAGCTCTTGCGTAAAGACTTTTCCTCTTGGTGACATTATTAGCGTCTTTACTTTCTTCTGGTCTTTTTTTCGTCCAACCGCTTTCTGCCAAGCTTTTAAAATAGGCTCAGCCTTCATCACCATACCAGGACCACCTCCGTAAGGTTTGTCATCAACCTTCTTATGTTTATCTTTAGTGAAATCTCGCGGATTATAATATTGCACAGAAATTTTCTTACCACGAACCTTCGATCCTTTCCCCTTCTCAGTTTTTTGAGCTCGTCCCAAAACACTAGCGTCGGTATACGCTTGGCAAACTTCGGGAAAAATAGTAATTATGTGAAAATTCATTTTAAAGCAAATTTTTATATTTTTCAATTAACTCAATCTCTCGTTTGCATACAGGCTCAGGTAACGAGTTGGGAGTAAACCAGCCAATCTCATCGTATACAGGTTCGTTAATACAAACAGATTGTCGATCAATTTTTCCCATATAAAAAATCCCAACCCAGTGACCATTCTCATTAATAGTTTCGGACACGTCGATCCTACGCACATCTGAAATCTCAGCACCAAATTCCTCTCTAGTTTCTCGACGCAAAGCTTCTTCTAAGGTCTCGTTCATTTCTAAAGTCCCACCTCCAAACTCCCACTCGCCATGACGATCTCGAGCCTGTCCACCACGCTTCCCCATCAAAAAATTACCTTCACCATCATGAAAAATACCAGCCACAAATATCCCTACACAATCTTTTCCTTTTTTCATATTTAAAATAGTAGCACAGAAAAAGTGCAGACCGAAGGTCTGCACTTTTTTGTCTTTATTGTGTAAATTAAATCTTTAGGTCATCGATTGCCTGATCCAGGCTTTTTGGCTCTACAGCAGGATTGTCTTCCTTCATGGCTTCTGCTACTTCCGAATCCATTCTCTTACCACCTTCAGGTTCGTTAATCTTCAAGTTAACTCGAGCATCGTTCTTCATTCCCACAACTCGTAGCAGTGTCCGAATAGCTTTTGCTGTATTACCAGATCGTCCAATAATCTTTCCCATATCGTCAGCATGAACATCAAGAGTAAGTAGTACTCCCATTTCATCTACTGTCCGATTAATATTAACCGTTTCTGGATGGTCTACCAATGATTTTACAAGACTCTCTAAGAACTGCTTGTCTTCGTACGTATCCATACATCAAATTTGTCTATACTGATAAGCAATCGTTACAGAAAGCAACGAGCTTTTAAAATAATACGAGAGTGCAACTAACTAGTAAACCCTGACTCCGTGCAAAAGGTAGTAATTAAGTATAAAAAAACTACCGAAGGTAGTATTTTTATACTTAAGTGCTGAACACTTTAATTATTTAGCTTCTTCTGCTTCAGGAGTTTTTTCTTCTTTTTTTTCAGCATCCTCCTTTTTTGCAACTTCTACTTCCTCCTTAGCTTTCGCTTCAGCTTCTACTTTCGCAGTAGCTTCTTCCTCAGCTTTCTTAACAGCCTCTTCATCAATAATAGGAGATTTCTTTGGTAGAACATTAATCTTCTTGCCTTCAATCACCTTTTTAGAAATCAAAAGATTGTGCATGGTATCAGATGGCTTTACACCATTAGCTAGCCATTCTCTTGCTTTGTCAGCATCAATAATAAAGTTTTTGGTCTTTGGGTTGTATGAACCAATACGATCGACATGCTTGTCGCTTTTTACTCCAGTCCTTTTATCAGTAACAACAATACGATACGAAGGATCGTTCTTGCGGCCAACTCGTTGTAAACGCATCATTAACATAGTGGCGACAGCATACCAGATTGCAGAAAAAGGTCAATAGAAAGCATTGGTGCGATTAAAACCTAACACCCTCTTTTACATAAATATGTTATATTTTCTAAATCATGAAAATTATCACTAATGAAAAAATCATTGAAGAACTTCTGAATCGTTCTGTCAAGGAAGTGTTACCGACCAAAGATAAACTTAAAGAAGCTCTGCTCTCAGGGAAACAGCTTAAGATTTACATTGGAACAGATGCAACAGGAACATCACTTCATCTTGGGCATGCAACGAATTATTTAATTTTAGAAAAATTCCGACAACTTGGGCATGAGATTATTTTCTTAATTGGTGACTTCACTTCGCGGATTGGTGACCCTACAGACAAAAGCGATGTAGCTCGAACCCAACTTTCGCGTGAAGAAGTAATAGCAAACACAGCTACTTGGCTCAAGCAGATAAAACCTATTATTAATACGAATGACAGTATCAACCCCATCAAAGTAGTTCACAACCATGATTGGCTCTCAAAACTTTCTTTCGAAGATGTTATTAAATTATCCTCAAACTTCACAGTCCAGCAGATGCTCGAGAGAGACATGTTTGAAAAGAGACTAAAAGAAAACAAACCTTTATATCTACATGAATTCTTCTACCCACTTATGCAGGGGTATGATTCTGTTGCTCTGGAAGTAGATATGGAAGTGTGTGGTTCTGACCAAAAGTTTAACGCTCTGACAGGAAGAACCCTTTTAAGAAAACTAAAAGATAAAGAAAAATTCGTTTTTATTACAACTCTTCTAGAAAATCCTAAAACCGGAGAAAAAATGATGTCGAAGTCGATGAACACCGGAGTCTTCTTAGACTTCGACGCAAAAACTATGTACGGAGCAATCATGTCGCAACCTGATGAAAATATGCGGCAGTTATTTATCGACTGTACAACTCTTGATTTAAAAAAAATAGAATCATTTTTCAAAGAAGAAACCAATCCGCGTGATACGAAAATGCTACTAGCTCATGAAATAACTCAAATGTATCACGGAGAAGATGGTGCGGAGGAAGGGGAAAAACATTTCAAAGAAACGTTTCAACAAAAATTAGTACCGGACAGCATACCACAAGTAACCACTCCTTATATTGAATCAATAATCAAAGAAGGAATAATCTCTTCTAAAACAGAACTGAGAAGATTACTTGAAGCCGGAGGAATAAGAAATGCAAAAACTAGTGAGAAACTTTCACAAATTCCCGAAACAACAGAAGTTGAAATTGTATTAAAAATTGGAAAAAGAAGATTTGTAAAACTTTTACCTTAAGTTAGAAATATTAATTCCCTCTACACAAACCTTACAACTTAAATATAAACAATATTTGCACCGTATTTTTATCTGGAAAGATGCGGTGCAAATGCTATACTTGGAAACATGGAACAAACTCATGAAGGCGTAATAATGATTCGTGGCAAAGGCACAGGCTTTATTACCCACCCAAATTTTGACGAAGATATTATTATTGATAAATCAGACCTTAGCTTCGCATTAGATGGAGACATTGTCGAAATGAAGATTAAAGCCAAAATTGTCGGACGTCGACAAGAAGGAGCAGTTGTAAGAGTTGTAAAATCAGCTCATCGAGAATTAATCGGCGTAGTTAAAGAAAGGGAAGAAGATGGTAAAAAAGTTTTTTTTATTGCACCCGACAATCGTCGCATCCACATCAAGCCGACACTACCAGAAGCAACAGCTAACGACTTGGAGATGAAAGTCGCTATCGAAATTACTAACTGGAAAGAACCGAAGCTTATACCCGAAGCAAAAATCATCGAAGTTCTCGGACATGCTGGTGATCACGAAACAGAAATGCAGGCAATTATCCGTTCTGGAGGGTTTGCGCAAGATTTTCCTGAATCTGTTCAACAAGCTGCTGAGGAACTACACAAAAACCAAGAAGATATTTTCAAAAAAGCTCTTAACGACCCAAAGCGACGAGACATGCGCGATGTTACCACTGTAACGATCGACCCCGCTGATGCAAAAGATTTTGACGATGCTCTTTCTTGTCGCACTTTAGAAAACGGTAATGTAGAAATAGGTATCCATATTGCTGATGTCTCACACTACGTAGTTGAAGGAGAACCTCTTGACGACGAAGCTGTTGAACGTGGAACTTCTATCTACTTAGTCGATAGAGTGATTCCGATGCTACCAGAAGTTCTATCGAATGACCTATGTTCATTACGACCCGACGAAGATAGATTGTCCTTCTCTGCCGTTTTTGAACTAACGCCAGATGCGAGTATTGTAAACTCTTGGTACGGACAAACTATTATCCATTCAGACAAACGATTTAGTTACGAAGATGCTCAAGAAATTCTCAATAAAAATGAGGGGGAGTTTTTAACAGAATTAACAACGATGATGACTCTCGGTCGTCTACTCCGAAAAAAACGCTACTCAGCTGGAGCTATTGCTTTTGAACAGCCAGAAATAAAATTTGAACTAGATGAGAGAGGTGCACCAATCCGTATCTACAAAAAAAATCGCGTAGAAACAATGTTGATGATCGAAGATTTTATGCTTCTCGCTAACCGAGAGGTCGCTACCCACGTAAACAAAAAAGCTAAGGCAAAGAATTCTGAACTAGCTTTTATCTACAGAATCCATGACGTACCTAATCCTGACAGAATCGAAGAACTGGCAACATTCGTTCATGCCCTTGGTCATGAATTTGAAACTGATAAAGGAACTGTTGAAGCAAAAGCTATCAATGAACTTATGAAAAGTGTTGAAGGCAAGCCTGAGGAAAACCTCATAAAAACTGCAAGCATCCGCTCGATGGCAAAAGCTATTTATTCCACAAAGAATATCGGACATTTTGGTTTGGCGTTTAAATTCTATACACACTTTACATCACCAATTCGACGTTACCCTGACTTAATGGCACACAGAATGTTACGACGTCATTTAGATGATTCGCCTATCGGACAGAAAGAAGCTGCTAAATATGAAAGGATTGCTATTCATGCATCAGAACG
>CAZEUI010000027.1:0-1640 GCA_964515625.1 uncultured Candidatus Saccharibacteria bacterium | reverse complement strand
ACGTGACTCCATCAAGTTCAAGCAAGTTGAATACATGATGAATAAAATCGGAGAAGAATTTAATGGTATCATCAATGGAATTGCTGACTGGGGTATCTATGTTCAAGAACAAGACTCTCTAGCTGATGGAATGGTAAAACTTTCAAGCATCAAAAGTGACTTTTTTGAACATGAAGCTAAAAAATACCGGATTAAAGGAAAAAAGAACGGAAAGCTATATCGTCTCGGTGACGCAGTTCGTGTAAAACTTATCCGTGCAGACAAAGATGAGAAGCAACTTGATTTTGAATTAATTGAAGAAGATTCAAAATAAAACACTGACAAACAAAAACGATGAGCATCTTAATATGCTCATCGTTTTTGTTTGTTTCAGTCAACATTAAACACTCAACTCTTCAGCCTGCGCATAAATCCTCGGTACATATTCACGAGCATGTTTTCCGTAGCTAGCTAAATATTTTCCGTCCTTAGACTCAACAGCATGATCTACAATTGCCAGAAAAATATCTTTACCGATAGGCATTTCTGATTCAGAAACTTCTGACACATATTTACGAACAGACTCTCCCATCCGGGCCGAACCTGCATTGTATGAATTTATAGTTAATGGTACTAAAAAATCCAACAGGAATGACTCTTCATCCGAAAACTTATCTCTAAAGATTACAAGGATGTCTTCGCCACAATGAACCTGAATCTGACGATACAGATCAGAAATAAATAAACCAGCCACCTCAACCTGACTACTTAGAGAAGTATATTCATCAGGATCAGCACGATACTCACCTTCCCATGTCTGAGGCATAAACTGCAAAATACCTTTTGCTCCCATCTTACTTACGAGTCCTGCATTAAACTTTGATTCTTGAGCACATAGCCCAGGCAACAAACGTCTCAACTCATCATCAACAATAGGTGGTATCCCTGTCTTTTTTTCAGAATCCCAATCTTTAAAAACAATCTTTTCTTGGACATACTTCTGCCTCGTGTACTCAGAAGCTCCCACAACAGGCTTGTTGGCGAAATAACGGACAATATCAATATACTCTTCAATATCACCATTCTTTATCCCCTGAACTAACTCAGGTTCATCCTTTTCTTTGTATGCGCTATAGAAATCGGCAGTAACATGAAAGGTTCGTATGATAGGAGTGTCAGGATGAGCAATCTGGTGCTTTTTCCGCACATATTTTAACCAATCCCCACTAATACCCGATCTTAAGACCCCAAATTCATTAACTTCTCCAGGAGTATAAAGATAATCTTTTGTTTGTGAAGAATCTGCAGAATTTGGACGAACGTCTACATATTCAACGAGAGACTGAGGGTCACCAACAGGTAAATTATATTCATCAACAAATAATACTTGATCACGCTTTAGATGTGACAGAGCTTTGTATCCTTCTAATTCAGCTTCAAACCTAACACTATTCTCATCTACCTCTAGAGATTCAGAAGATTCAACATTATCCCAAACTTCCCCACCTGAATCAGACTGTGACTCTGTAAGATCCTCATCTGAATCAGACAGCCATTGATGAAGTACTGAACTAGCTACAACAGAGACCCCTAATACAGTCATTCTTTTTAAAAAAGAGCGGCGACTATTTGATTCCAGGTCACCTAATTCTGCAAGACTT
>CAZEUI010000026.1:0-10057 GCA_964515625.1 uncultured Candidatus Saccharibacteria bacterium | reverse complement strand
GACGTGTGCTCTTCCGCTTGTCTTAATGTAAATATTGTTAAGTAGATTCTCGTAAGCAATTTCAGCACTATTCTCTCTACTGTGTTCAAGATTATTTATCGCTGTTCCAGAAATTCTAACCAATTCCTTTGCAGAAATGTGAGGGTCACTAAACATTACTTCAACCAATTTCAGCAACTTTCCAAAATTATCAGCTGTTGATCGCAAAGACACGCTCATCATTCCTCCGCTCATTCCAATATCAATACTTGCACCCAGCATGTTTACCGCATTTAAAAATTCTGGTCGAGAAAATTTACCTGCACCTGACAATAAAACGTCGGGATACATATGGCTCATTGCTTGATTCACGGCAGACTGCTGACTGTGAACATCTACAGCAATAACAGCACTAACAATCAAGGAATCCTCTTGAGTGATTGATGCTAGTGAATAATGTGAAGTTTTTTCTAAATTATATTGCATACTAAGCTTTTCCAGTAAAATGACCGATTGTCATATTGTTGTTAATAAAACTTTTAGACAAACACTTACTGATGTCTTTTTGTGAAATTGTCTTTAAAATTTCTGCTGTCTTAGCATAAACTTCCCAATCTCCTGATGAAACATATTCTGTTAACTCTTGAACAATATGCATAGACCTTGTTCTGGCAAATAACTCATCAGTCAGCACTCCAGCTTTATTTTTCTTCAATAACGATGAGATATCTAATGAAGTAATTGACTTGATAGCCTTAAGTACCAATTCTTCAGTTTCTGCATGATTTTGTTTGGGAGACAGATTTATACTGATTGTTGCAAGGTTCTGTTCGCTTGTTGGCTCTTGTGAGCTGTGTAAGCTAGAAACTTTTCCTGTATCAATCAAGAGTTTGTGCAGAATACTTTCTGGACCTGACGTTAAAATATTTAACATTAAACCAGTAATAAACCATTCTTTAGTCGGAAAACCGGCATGCTTAAATCCAATTGATACAATATTTTCAGTAGAAGGCCTTTCAATAAAGATCCGTTTCAAACCTTCCTGCTTAGGTTCACGAATAGTAAATCTAGGTATTTTTGTGGAAGGATTTTTAATATTTCCGAATAATCTTTTTATCTCTTTTAAGGATTTCTTTTTATCAACATCACCAATCACCATTAATACTGCATTGTCAGGACGGTAATAATTACGATAAAAACGCTCTAATTTTTCTGCTGTATAGTCCTCTATATCTTCACGAAAACCAATAGTCTCATGACCGTATGGATGTGAACTATAAGCAGCACTACACATGCTAACAGAAAGTGCGAAATGCGGATCACCATTATACATATCAAACTCACTTAAAACGTTATTTTGCTCAGGCTTTAGAGATTCATCAGTCAAAACTACACCTTGCATACGCTCAGATTCTATCTGTAATGCTTCTGTAAAATATTTTGCAGGATATGAAAAATAGTAAGTAGTTCGGTCTCTCCAAGTGTTGGCATTCAAAACGCACCCAGTATTTCGCTCAAATTGCATAGCACTACCAGAAGTGATTTTATTTTTGATGTCAAACTCAGTAGGTTTAAACATCATATGTTCTAGCATGTGAGCAACTCCCGTCTCTCCCCGTGATTCATCACGTGCTCCGACTAAGTAGGTGATGTTGGTCGTTGAAACGCCTGTCCCCGGACGATGTAAGAAGAGGACTCTCAAGTGGTTACTCTTAAGTAGATATTCTTCTACACCTCCAGCTTTAGTAACAAAATTGAATCCTTGAACTACTGACTCAACATTTTTGTCTGAAACTTTCTCTGACATTGGAATACTTATTGTTATAAATAATAATTAATCAAGTATAGCACTTAACGAGAATGATCGGTCATCTAGGATCGATGGTGTAAAAACCAACTCTACAAAAGTTAGTTTTTACTGAAGTAATAAACTCCTAAAGGAGCTACTTATCTGATACTTTCTTTGACCGAAAAAATGAAATTTTTATAAACTTCAAATGTGTCATTAAACTCATGCACCACACCATCTGAAAGACGACTATTGATAGAATTTGCAATATTTTGATACGCTTCAAGACGAGTATCTAAATGAGTGCCAAAGTCCTTTAAGAAACGATCATGATCTTCGAAGTAATCATCTACTGTCGAGCGAAAATTATGAGCCTTGTCTGCTGCAGCAATCTTAACAGCATCTTCCGGACCCTTTCTCAACTGAAGAGCGTAGGCTTTTTTCGTTTCTAACCAATTTAATTTTCTCTTACCATCATAAAAAGGTTCTGTCAAAGTAACAACAAGCTCCGCTACCTCGTCACCAAAATCAGCCTTTAGTTCATCAAGAGTATAATCAGTGTCTTCGAGAGTGTCATGCAATAAAGCAGCAACAAGGACTGTCTCGTCACTAGTGTAGTCCCTGAGCATAAACATAACTGAGATGAGGTGAGTTATGTAAGGTAGCTGGACTGAACCTTTTCGCAACTGGTCTTGATGCAAGAGAGCTGCGGCTTTAATAGCCTGTTCGACTTTGTATGTATACATATATTTTAAAGGTGACTGTGTAACTGACGCTCCTTCTCTTCGTCAGCCAGTGATTTTTATTATTGCTGCTTTTTTTGCTCTAATCTGTCTTCAAGTTTTGAAATCTTATGCTCAATATCTTTTATTTCTCTAGTTATTTTATTCTCCTAACTCTCCATATTACTAACTCTTTCTGAAGACTCACGTTTAATTCATGATATTTCAAATTCTTTGTCTTGATTAACTCGTGATAAATCATGAGTTAATCAATCAAATTTTCTTTACGCTTGTATTCACTTTTCATAATAATATTATACAGCAGAGTTAAAACAACTCAAATAAAGATACTTACTTTTTGTTTGCAAAGTGTATCGCCTGTAACTTCTTTCCACAAGCTGTTCTGTAAGGACAAAATTCACAATTATCACCTGTTTCAGGCAGATTTTTTTGATCTAGACATTTTTTAATCTCTTCTAAAGTCGGCTCAATCCAATCAACGGCCGCTTCAACAGGAAGAACAGTTGTTTCGAACACTAGTTTATTTCCAAATTCGGGAAGGTTTTTATCGGCATTAGCATAAACTAAATAACCAATATCCTGAACCTTGAAACCATTCTTTTCTAAGAGCCAACGATACACGCCGAGCTGTCGTGTGTATTGTTTTTCCCAAGGACTGTCACCTAATTTATCTATCTTGCCGTCTTTAGAGGTAGCTTTATAATCAACGATTATAAGCTCTCCTGCGGGATTTACCCAAATATCATCAACCCCTCCACTAATTACCAAACCAGTAGGTTCATGGACATGTGTGATTCCAACAAAAGGATCACGCCATGTATCCATTTTTTCATGAATGAACGGAACTGCATCAATTTCATACTCCTTCATTATTGGATGTGCAGTTTTTGCCTTACGGTAAATATCAAACTCGTTTTTAAACAACTCATCAACAGCAATATTGAGATTGAACGAAGGAAAACCTGGTCTTTTCGTACCTAAAACATTATCAAGGTAAAAACATCGTGGACACTCAAAGAAAAAGTCAATCTTAGAACGAGACAAACGCCACTTAGCTCCACAGTAATTCCACTGAGCATTACGATTTGGGTTATATTTATACTTATATTCAGACATGTTATAAAGTATAACATTTAAAAGAACCGCTTTCCTAAGAAAACGATTCTTAAATAAAGATCAGCATACGAAAATTGGGTCAGAATTAGAGGAGTTGAAATAACTCTTTTTCAAGAACTTTTACTCTCTCATCTTTTTTTTGTTTCGCTATGAGCTATTACTCAGCTGTAAACGTATCAAAGACTGTGTCGATCTGAACGTCTCCTGAAAGACTGAACTCAAAGTCTCCGTCTTCTGTGTAAATCACAACAGCATATTTCCTACCTGCAGTAGTTGAACGTTGTAATACGATTTCTGATGGAATAACTCCTTCAGACTCACTAAACCTGACTACTCCAAGGATATACCCTAGATTATCATCAGTGTATTCTCGTACCCCAATCCAACCTTCACTTACTGGATAAGTTGCACTATCAAGCACAACTGACTTGCTTGCTTTTTGATCAAGCACTCTGACATCACCTTTTCCAACATTAAGAGTTTTTGTTGAAATATCTACAGACCCTGTTTTTATCGAATCTTCTACAGACTCTTCCTCATCTGATTTCTCGTTACCATCTGAAACACCAGCTTCTATAACATCCTTCTCAACGTCTGATGTTGGAGCATCTGCATCAGGACCTGAAAAAGCCCAAACTAGCATTCCACCTATAAGGAGTCCGACAATGAAAGCTACTATTGCTTTTTGTCCATCTTGTTGTTCTTCAGCCATACTAAAAAGTTAATGATTTTCTGAATTAAATAATACGGTGAGTATAGCACAGAGAAAATAAGCTGAAACATTGACAAAACCAGCATTATGAATGCTTATTTTCCGCGACAAAGAATGCGTACTTCGGCCATAAGGTCTGTATACTTGTGCTTAGGGAGATGCAGGTACTTAAGTATTTCTTCGTGATCTAAAATATCGCGACATAAAATAACATCTCTAGCTATCAATGTCTCCGCTTGAGATGAAGTAAGATTTTGCAAAACAGTTATCGGATACACTCCAGCTTTTTGAATTCTGTCATGTAAATTATTTGCTTTTGGAAAATTCCAGCTAAGCATTTTTAAGCCCACGCAGTTACCGTACTTGAGGGCTGAAGTTGTGAACTTAGTATTGGTAATAAGCCAAAATTCATTAATTACACAAACATCTTCCTTGCAAATCCTATTTCCTTTCAAGTCAAGAAACCTGGCATAGGTATACATAGCAACTTGAAGGTCAGATTTAACTCCTGGTCGAGAATGAAATTTTGCCTCACCAATGAAACTGTGATCATCTTTATACGCAACAACGTCGATTTCATGATCTGCACATTTACCAGAAAGGGTTACGCCTGTTTTAGTAGAGTAGCCACCTTGCTGAAAAAGTCTTGCTAGAAATTTCTCAAAAGGAAAACCTGTTGGACCTAAGCTGAATAAAGCACGTCGCAGTGAGTAGCGAGCAGCTGCTGGAGAGCGACCTTTATGTAGTAATGAAAAAGCTTGACGGTAGATCTCTTGAGTCTGAACACCTTCATATAAAGTTTTGTCTATTTCAGAAACAATCTTGGTGATTTCTTCAGAACTCGCACCTGCTCGTCGTAATGAACGACGAAGCTTTTCTACCTTAAAAAACTCTGTTGTACCGTCAGCTTTTTTGATTAATATGGACATATTTTAAGTATAACTCATGTATCCGAAATTAAAGAAAACTTATAAAGTGTCTAGTGAGAATATTAAGAAATTACACCTCCACCAATACAAAGCAAGTCTCGATACAGTACACAAGATTGACCAAGAGCAGGTTCTTCAGTATTAAATTTTGACGATATAATCATCTCATCCTTGTCGACAGTAACGACTGTTACTTGAAACGACGCTTGCCTGTATCTAAATTGAACGTCGAGAACATCCCCTGCTAAAACAGTATGTCTTAAAACAACTTTCTTTAAAGTTAAACTATTTGAAGAGTCGATAGTCTGCTTTGTATCGCTAACGGTTAGAGTATTTTTATCGACATCCTTTGAAATAACAAACATTGTCTGTCTTGATGAATCATGAGTACATAATGTAAATCCATGTCGCTGTCCGAGAGTATAAACCAAAGCCCCTTTATGCTTACCTATCACACTTCCTTTTACATCTAAAACATTCCCCTCTTCAAGGTCAATATAGTGCGAGAGGAATTCAGGAATATCAATATGACCGAGAAAACAAACACCTTGACTGTCTTTCTTGTTTGCTACAGGTATGCCTAAGGACGCAGCTTCTAGCCTTATTTTATCCTTTGAAGTATCTCCGATTGGAAATAGTGACATTTCTAACTGTTCATTAGACAGTGTCCATAAAAAATATGTCTGATCTTTATTACTATCCAAACCACGATACATCTCTGAACCATCTGCTGACTCTATTTTTTGTGCATAGTGTCCAGTGGCAATATAGTCTGCATTGTGCTGCTTTGCAAAATCTAAAAAAGCTCCGAATTTGACATACTGATTACACATCACATCTGGGTTAGGAGTTCGTCCTGATCTATATTCTTCAATGAAATACTTTGCAACATCATCACGATACGCAACCTCAGCATCACAGGTAAGAAAAGGTATTCCTAAGTGTGCTGCTACTCTCATAGCGTCAAGTCTCTCAGCCTCCCAGTTGCAGACCATAAAATCTGGATGCCAAACTTTAATAAAAACACCAACAACCTTAAAGTCTTGTGCTTTTAAGCGGGCTGCAGCAACGGAAGAATCGACTCCTCCAGACAAACCTACAAAAACTGTCTTTTGATTACTCATAAAAAAATCCTAACATAGTAATTATGGTTTAGCACACAATACGCCACTTTATTATCTTAAATATTTATCTATATTACGTAAGTGAGTGCTGTAATTTTTAGCGTAATAAAACTCTCCGTCCTCACCGGTTATGTAGAAAAGAAACTCCGTGTCACTAGGATTTAATACTGCTTGTATAGCGATCAAACCGGGGTTACCAATCGGGGTCGGGGGTAATCCAGTATTTAAATAAGTATTGTATGGAGAATCAATTTTCAAATCATCAGGAGTAAGTTCTGACAGAGGCTTGTCTAGAATATATTCTATTGAAGCGTCTGCCTGTAATGGCATATTTATCTTCATCCTGTTCTGAAGAACAGAAGATACCATTTTCATAGAAATCTCACTATTAGCCTCCCTCTCAATAATTGACGCCAAAACTAATATCTCATCAAGAGACAGGAAATGTTCATCAAAATCTGCGGTTAAGCTTGCTGTTTTTGAATCAAAGGTATCAAGCATTAAATCAAGAAGCTCATCGTATGTGTAGTCGTCTGGTATGAAATAGGTGTCTGGGTAAAGCTTCCCTTCAAAAGGTGTCGCTTTGGAGATGAACATCTTTGTATCAAAGTTGAGAAGTATTTCTGATGCCCTTCCCCCAACAAGAGTCACCCTCTCACCTTCAAAATGAGTAAATCTGATGAGATCGGTATCAAAATCACCTTCTGTTAACCGTATTGCAACCTCCCATGAAGTTAGAGGTTTATCAAAAATATAGGTACTCGCCTTTATATTTGTTGACTCATGAAAAAAGGAGATTATGTAATAAAGTAAATCGCTTGATTTTACAACACTTGCACTTTTAAGCATTTCAGTCATCTTTCGTACCCCTGTACCTTCTTCAACAATAATAGCTTGATTTACCGGAAAAAATTCTGGAGGTTTATTCAGCCCTGTAACAAAAGAATAAGATAATGAATAAACTAACAAAGACAGTACTATGAATGCAAAGAAGTACTTAACAGTTTTTTTTAAGAAAAAATTCTGTTTATCTTCAGGATTATTATTGAAAGGATTTTTAAAATCAGATTGTGTGGAATTATTGAACATAAGTAAGGTGTCTATAGTTATACAGGCAGGTTCGAAGGAGCTTCCTTTCTCGTTGTTTCTACCCTACTTAGGTTTGGCGTAACAATAGTGGTTCCAGGAATATGAAAGATAGTAGCCAATTCTTCAACTGACATAACTTTTTCAGCATCAACTCTATTTTTCTTGTCTCCGTAAAGATAGTAGCGATTCTTATATGACTCAAGCTCGTTCTTCTTCATAGCTAATTTTCTTGAGCCAGTAATATCTTGAATAAAATTATAACCGAAGTCTGTACGCCACTTTGGACCAAGTCCGTTCCTCCCAACAACATCAAACTGACCAAAAGCACGCAACATCGGACCAATCATATCGGGGTCGAATTTTCCTGTTTTTGTTATATACATAGCACGAATCGCTGTGCTATATGCATACTTACCAACGTTCCTTTGAATAGACTCGATTGTACCCCTCTCATCTGTAGTAAGTATCGGTCTACTTTCTGTCTCTTCAGCACCAAGACCAGCCTTGTCTCGTCCCATCAGCTCATCCACTTTTGCGTTTGCTTTTGAATCCCAAGTTGAAGCTTTGTATAGATTACCATTTTTAAAAGTCTTTTTAACATGAGGTGTTATCAAGATTTGTATCCAGACTCTTTCATGAGGCTTAGCATTACCAAGATGCTCAATAAGTGGTGACATTGGGTCAAACTTAAACTCTTCCTTAGGGAGTTTGTCCATACCAAACTCAATGTAAGTCTTGATAGGCATGACGGCGTCACTTTTCTTTAAAATATGAAAAGAAATCATATCCCATACTTTAGGATCCCATTTAACTTCTGCTGTATAGTCGAGAGGCTCTTCTACAATTTCTATACCGGGGTACTGAGCATAGAGCTGAGCCTCTAGAGTATTCTTCACCTTCTTTGTTGGAACGTTGGCATAGAAACGTATATCACCCCCGATAGAAACTAGCTCAAAACTTGAAACAAGCGGGTGTTTACCATCTAGGTATGTCTGCATTAGATTGTCAGGACTGTTAGGATTGAATATTTGAGTAAAAACACTCTCCATTGCCTCAGGAGACTTAAAAACTTCTTGAGGCAATTTGATTCGTAATGTTGTTCGTCCATTCTTAAATTTAAATTTCTCCTGAACAAACCATATCCACTGATCGTAGAGGAGCTGAAATAAGACAAAAGGTAGCCATACTGGAGTCAGAATAACCATAACAGTAACAATAGGCTTGATGTCTACATCCAAAGTCTTGAATACGTACGACATGAAAACTAATGCTCCAAACAAAAACAATGGAGCAATTAATCCATTTATTATATTCTTTCCCATATAGTCTTAATTGTACACTATAAAGTAACTAAAATAAAAGCAGATCTGACTTAAGTCAGATCTGCTTTTATTTTAGTTACTATTAGTCAGCTACAGTGTAAGTTTCGTTTGAAAGCTTCTTGAAGAGATTTACATCTTGTAAGTTAACAAGGATTGTATTGTCTTTAACATAACGCTCCTTCCTTACCCGATCTATGATCTCTTCTCGAGACAAAGGACCTTCTCTTTCGAGAATTTCACGAAGGACATCCTTGACCACTCCTGCAGTGTACCCCCATTCAGTCAAAGCATACAAGCCACGACCTACTAAAACAAATCGAGTGTCTTTGATAAGTTCGTTGTGTGTAGTAGCAATATGAGCTTTGTGTCCAAAAAGTTCTTTAATAGTTTCAGCAACTTCTCTGAAGTGCATGGGTGAACCGTGACGCTTTACTGTTAAATAAGCATAATCCCTAATTCCTTTAACACGAATGTTAGGACTGTTAGATGGACCCCAATCACCTAGAGGATTACGTCCAATTTGCTTAGAGATTTGTAGCCATCGTTTTAAAACTTCTTCGTTGTGATCTTCTGCCATATCAGCAAGTTCTAAACGGAAACGACTGATGATTTCTGATTCAGAGACTAAATCATCATGTTTTAGACCTTTATATACGTTCCTAAGTGCCTTCTCGACACTATCTGAAATCTTTCTCTCCGTAAACCATCGGTGAGAATACTGGGGATTTTCCTTACTTTTATAAAAAGGATCGCCCACCACCAATACAAAGTATAAGTGTTTTCGGACACCAGGATCACTGCTCAACTCATCCAATAAGACATGTTCAGCAATCATACCTCCGCCCAACTGATCGATCAGTTTTTGCATCTCAATAAAAAGGTCGTAGTGTTTTTTGTACACTTCCGATTTCTGAATTGACTGGATACCGTAGTTCTCAATCTGTCGGACTCGTTCTCGAGTAATCCCGTACGACTGTCCGATTGATTCGAGTGTGTGAGATTCCCCGTCTCTACTAAGAGCATACCTCTTCTCTAACACATCACGAGCACGTTCAGGTAAAACTTCTAAAAGAGTTTTTGTAATCTGTTTCGGTTTAAATGAAATCATAATAATTAATGAAGGTTGGCTATTCAATCTTCAATGCGTAAACGATTTATAACATATCAGGAGTAATCGGTCAACGTTTATAGTATAACACGATTTTACGCAATGATAAGGTTCAGAATCCTCCCCGGAATATAAATAATTCTTTT
>CAZEUI010000025.1:0-10170 GCA_964515625.1 uncultured Candidatus Saccharibacteria bacterium | reverse complement strand
GCTGTGAATAGCGGATGAGGGTCTAACGGTCGTGCTTGTAGTTCAGGGTGAAATTGTACTCCGACAAAAAATGGGTGATCTAGGGCGGATAATTCTGCAGCTTCCATCAGCCCTCCGTCTGGTGACTTACCCGAAAAAAGTAGCCCTTTAGATTCTAATGTTTCTACGTATTCTAGATTGACCTCAAATCTATGACGGTGTCGCTCAAGAACCTCTTTTTTACCATAAGCTTTAGCAACAATAGAACCTGATGAAAGTGTTGCAGAGTAATGACCAAGACGCATTGTTCCACCCATCTTATTCTCGGCTACCTTCTCACGCTGTTCATCCATTATTCCAATCACTAAATGTTCAGATTTAGGATCAATCTCTTCTGTACTTACCTCTTTCAATTTTAATATATTTTTAGCATACTCAAGAACCATCAGTTGCATGCCGTAGCAAATTCCAAAATATGGGATTTTGTTTTTACGAACATACTCAATCACGTTCAACATCCCTTCAACACCAGTAGTACCAAAACCCCCAGGAAGCAACACTCCGTCGAACCTCTTCAGGTCTTTCAGTTTCTTTTTATCGGAAAAATCTTGAGCTGTTAGATAAGAAATTTCTGGCTGTAGGTTTAGTTTGTAGGCAGAGAATTTTATAGCTTCTATTACAGACAAATACACATCTGACAATACGAAGTCACCGGAATTAAAATACTTTCCAACTACGGCAATTTTAACAATTTCGCCAGTATTTTCTGAACGTTTAACGAATTTTTTCCAACTTTTGAGATCAATTGTTTTTTTAGTTGAAAGACCTAGAATATCAGAAAGTTGTATAGACAATTTGTCCTCTTCATAACTCAACGGAATACTATAAATATTATCTACATCTGGCGCAGATATAACATTCTCAATTTTTACATTACAGAATTTAGAAATCTTCTCCTTCCTTTTCATATCAACCCCAATCGGACTACGGCAGAGAATCATGTCCGCAAACACGCCAGCACTGTTCAAGCTCCGAATTGCAGTTTGTGTAGGCTTAGTTTTCATTTCACCGATAGAACCTGGTACCGGTAGATAACTCACCATTATCACAGCCACATTTTCCGGCTCTTCATTTTTCATCATCCTTATAGCTTCCAGAAAAAGCATGTTTTGGTACTCACCAACTGTCCCTCCAACCTCAACTTGGACAATATCAACCTTAGCTTCTTTTGCAGCTTTCTTAATACGACTAATTACTTCAAGAGGAATGTCAGGGACAACTTCTACATTCTTTCCTTTATATTCTAAATTTCTTTCTTTTTGTATAACTGACTGATACACACTACCCGTAGTCATGTAGTTAATGGCCGGCAAATCGATATTGAGAAATCGTTCGTAATTACCCATATCCTGATCAGTCTCTAGTCCACTTTTTAACACGAACACTTCCCCGTGTTCTGTGGGGTTCATAGTACCAGCGTCGATATTTATATAAGGGTCGATCTTTACTGCAGTCACTCTATGTCCACGTGCCTGAAGTAGTGTCGCAATAGAAGAAGAAGCGACACCTTTACCAACTCCACTCATCACCCCACCTACCACAAAAATATACTTCGTAAACGACTTTTTAGAAGTCGCTTTAGCTTTACTCTTTTTCATAGGAAACGTGTTTTAAATTTAAGTTTTTAAATACCGTGAGACTGCGAATGTACTGGAAAAGAAACCTAAACAAACCCCGATACCAACCAAAGTTCCGAATATCTCACCGAAATTAGCCATGTAGTAACTAAATAAATTAAGACCGAAAAACACTTCTGTACGGGGACCGAGCCATACTAACGCTGGATAAAAAAGCATTAGAGCAAAGATACCTGCTACAAATCCATACATTATTCCCTGCAACATAAAAGGTCCGCGAATGAACATATTTCCGGCTCCCACCAACCTCATGACAGATATCTCTTCACGCGAAGTATAGATTGCTAGACGGATAGTGTTGAATGTTATGAGTAGTGAGACTACTAATAAAATTACAGTAATAATCAAACCTGTTTGCTTGGCAGCATCGATGATAGAAGTAAGTTTATCAATCGAACCTTTGTTTTTATTGTAATTTATCTCATCGATTACTAATCCTTGCTGATTTTCGGAACTTTGTTGCTCTTCTAAAAAGAGAGCTATGCTTTCGTATTGATATATCTCTTTTGCCTGAATAGCGATATTGGCACCTAGAGGATTTTTATCAAGTTCTTCTAGAGCTTGTAGGGAAATAGCGTCGTCTTGATTACGTTCTCGATATTGCTCTAAAGCTTCTTCGCGAGTAGTGTATTTAACATTAGCAACATCAGGCAATGCTGCCACAGCTTCTCTTATCCTGTCTACCTCTTCTTCTGGAGCCTCGGGTACAAAATAGACATTGATATCTACTTTTGATTTTAATATATCAAGTGACGTGGTCAACAGCTGGTCTGAAAACATTGCTGTCCCTATCACAAATAAGGAAATTGTTAATACGAAAATTGAAGCCAGCGAAACATAAGCGTTTCTCCAAAACCCAACAAACCCAGCTTTTATTACTCTACGAAATCCTGTAATCATAAATTATTATAAAACATACTTACCGTTAGTATCGTCACGTACGATCCGTCCACCATCCATCGTAACAACCCTTCGCTCAATCTCGTCAATTACGCCCTTGTTGTGTGTGGTCATAATAACAGTAGTGCCAAGATCGTTAATCTTACGAAGAATCTGAACTACTTCGTAAGTAGCAATAGGATCTAAGTTGCCTGTCGGTTCGTCTGCGATAATGATGTCTGGT
This sequence comes from uncultured Candidatus Saccharibacteria bacterium, assembly GCA_964515625.1. Taxonomy (GTDB): domain Bacteria; phylum Patescibacteriota; class Minisyncoccia; order Phycocordibacterales; family UBA918; genus OLB19. Next base: position 7,371 of record CAZEUI010000025.1, on the reverse strand, counting down.
TGATTGACGATTGCACGAGCGATTGCGACTCTTTGCTTCTCACCTCCAGACAATTCATTAGGGAAGCTCCAGACTTTGTCATCTAAATCTACAAGAGAGAGAGCTTGAGGGACATTTTCGGAAATTTCTGCGTCTGACCTTCCGTTGGCCTCCATTGCAAAAGCAATGTTTTCATAAGCTGTCTTGTGAGGAAGAAGTTTAAAGTCTTGAAAAATTGTACCTATTTTTCTTCTGTAATTCGGTAATTTATACTTAGGGATTTTATTAATATCTAGTGACTCAAAAAAAACATGACCATGTGAAGGTTTGTCTTCTGCAATAATCATTTTAAGCAGGGTGGTTTTACCTGCTCCAGAATGACCAACAATTGAAACAAACTCCTTTGGTTCAACCTGAAAGGTTATCTCTTGTAAAGCAGCCGAACGGCCATTGTCATAAAGCTTTGAAACGTTATCAAAGTAAATCATATTTGAAAGTATATCATGCTATTTTAAATTCGCCGAGGCATCTATAAACGGTTGAATGTTACCAGCTAAAACTTGGTCAATATTACGAACCTCAGTATTGGTACGATGGTCTTTTACTAACTGATACGGATGCAATACATATGAACGTATCTGACTACCCCATTCTATTTTAAGCGTCTTTTCTATGCATAACCCTTGTAGTTCACGAGACCTTTGCAACTCTTCAAAAGCAAAAATCTTTCCTGTGAGTAATGTCATGCCTTTTTCACGGTTTTGTTGCTGAGAACGTTCTGTTGAAATGTTCACAGAGATATTTGTTGGCTTGTGTACAATACGCACAGATGTCTCACGCTTATTGACGTTTTGTCCACCGGCACCTCCAGAGCGCGCGAATGATATTTCCAAATCATCATCCTTCAATTCAACAGCTGCCGTACCTTCAATCCTTGGAGATACCTCCACCAGAACAAATGAGGTTTGTCGTTTTCCATTAGAATTAAAAGGTGAAATTCTCACCAACCGGTGTACACCCGATTCATTTAACAAAGTGCCATATGCATTCTTACCCTGTATCTCAAAAGTTATATTACGGTAGCCGTTCTGGTCATTAGTATTACTATCAATAATCACCACTCCCCAATCTTTATTTTCGGCGTATTTTTGATACATTTCCACAAGCATCCGAGCAAAGTCTTCTGCATCATCACCCCCAGCCCCCGCCACGATGGTAAAAATAGCGTTATTACGATCGTATTTACCTTTTCCTTCTGAAGTATCTTTAAGCTCCTGCAGCTCCTTAATCATCGTCTGAGCAACTTGTGAGTTATTCCAAAAAGAAGACTCGAGCATTGCTTTTTCAATCTCAGCAATTCTAGGATTATTACTGTTAGTGTTTGACATTGCATGATTATAACAAAAGAAAGAAAAGTGGCGACCTGAAGGTCGCCACTTTTCTTTCTTTCTCACTTTGAGCCAACACACAGAATCGAACTGTGGACCTCATCCTTACCATGGATGCGCTCTACCGACTGAGCTATGTTGGCAATATCATCCCAAAAACTTCTAGACTTGAGTAGCATAACAAATAGTATGGAATACCGCCACTTTACCAACAGCTCATTTTAATAATAAAAGGACATAAAGGAATGATTGCAAAAAATGCAAAAAACCGCTATACTCTTATCCACTTACTAGATAAGTATTTATGCGGTCGTAGCTCAGCTGGTTAGAGCGTCCGCCTGTCACGCGGAAGGTCGAGGGTTCGAGTCCCTTCGACCGCGCAATGTAAAAAGCCCTAAGGGCTTTTTTTGTATTCCAAACCTCCCCACATCGATCATTACAAAGATTCATATCACCCCAACCTCCAAAACCTCACATAGGCAAAGTAGTTTATTTGCTCCACTAACACAATAAAAACCCTATCGGGTTTTTAATTTCTGTGTCGACGGGAGGATTTGAACCTCCGACCCCAGCTTTATGAGTGCTGTGCTCTAACCAACTGAGCTACGCCGACATATTTGTTACCTAACAAGACAAGGTGTGACCCAGAGTACTATATTTAATGCTTTGAATCAATAGATTCTGAACACATCTTTCTCTCTGCTAATTGTAACTGTTCTATATTGCCAATTGGCAACCAGTAATCCTGCTCGATTATTTTAACAGGAAACCTCTCTGCGTAAGAAGTAAGCATATCTGTCACTAGCACCTCACCAAGAATGGACACAGACGGGCGATATTTAAAAATTGTTTTGTCTATTACAAACCCTCCAATATTAATTAAATTTGAAGGAGGTTGTTCAGGTTTTTCAATAATTTTTTTCAGGGTGCCGTTTTCATTTTTAACCAATACGCCAAATAACTCAGGAGTATCGGAAAACATTCCCAACATAGCATGGTCTTCAGTCACTACTTTTTCCAAGGCTTCTGCTCCATGAATATCATCTGCATACATAAACAGAAACTTACCAGTTATCAAATCCTCAACACAAAGCAAAGCATCTCCTGTTCCTCCAGAATAATTCTCCTGCTCTACGTATCTTACTGATCGACCATGAAAAATGTTTCCACAATGAAGTTTGATTTGATCACCATGATAACCAATAACGATAATCAATTCCTTGATAGAGTCTGGTAAAGCTTCGACAATATGATCGATAATAGCCTTATCACAAACATTCACTAGAGGTTTTGGCAATGAGTCTGTGAGGGGGCGTAACCGAGTCCCCTTGCCTGCCGCTAAAATTACACATTGCATAAATCGATACTAAATAGTGGTTACTGGTACTTTTGCAGCGATTGCGAGCATTTTTTCTGCCCTTTCGATATCTTCAGGATAACCCACAGGAATCCAGAGATTTTCTTCAACCACTGCAATCGGGTACTCTTCTGAGTACTCTCGAATCATATCCGTATGATAAAATTCACCATTCATTTTTACAGTTGGTTCAAATTTAAAAATATTCTCGTCGAGAACAAATACTCCTGTGGAAGCCAAATTAGAAGGAGCATGTGTCGGCTTCTCAACAAATTCTGCCAAAGTCCCATCAGGATGACGGACGACAATCCCGAATCTCTCTGGCGTATCTGTAGTCAAGGCAAGCATCCCTCGAGAGTATGAAGTGATTCTAGCCATGTCGTTTTTTCCATGAATATCATCAGCAAACATAAATAAAAACCTTCCTTTGATTAGGTCTTTACACAACCACAAAGCATGACCTGTCCCTTTTAGCTCCTTCTGTTCGACATACGTCACCTTACGTCCATGAAATTCTTCTCCACAATACTCTTCAATCTTTTTACCTAAGTAACCAGTCACAATAATAAGCTCATCTATCGCGGATGGCAGTGACTCAACGATATGATCAAGAAGAGGTTTACCTGCTACTTCTACTAACGGTTTTGGGATATTTTCGGTCAACGGTCGAAGGCGAGTCCCCTTGCCTGCCGCTAAAATTACACATTGCATAGGAAGATAGTATAACAAAAGGTTACAATCTTTGCATGTAAGGATTATAAAAAAAACTGCATAATAAAAAAAGTCCGATATATATATCAGACTTTTTCTTTTCTTCTTTATATTGTTGCGGGGCCCAGAATCGAACTGGGGTCTGGAGGTTATGAGCCTCCCGAGGTACCTCTCCTCTACCCCGCGATATGCTCATCTCAACTTCTACTGGAACGCTGGAGCGACTCTCCTCTCCACACATCAGTACTGTGAAAATACACTATTTTTGCATTTTTAGCAACCTAAGTTACGCCAAACTCATCAAAGACTCTCTTATATCGCGTTATTGTTTCTTGAACTAATCTTTGGGTCAATACAAAATCAGCACCATCATGTGCGATGCGATTTCTTATTTTGTGAGCTTCCCAAGCATCATTTAAAGTCTCTAGTTGATTCGGGGAAATATTCTTTAGTCGTTCTCCTAAAGAATTTCCGGAATAACCATGCTTCTTCAGAAGATTGTCTAATATAATATCAGCCTCTATTATAGCGAGTTTCCAATCATTCGGGTTCTCTGATTCGGTATGAGCAAGCATATCTTGCAAGCGACTATTTTTTAGAGCCCCCCGAAATTGCTCATCGTATAATTTTTCACCATCACGTAATATTTGAGTATTGAGGTCTATATATTGATTTCTTTGTACTGAGGCGTACACGTACATAACTAAAAATATAATAGAGATAATATATGCGAATATCGCATATATTGACCAAAGACTATTCAAAAACCCGAAAAATCCAGTATTGCTTCCGAGTAACGAACCGAACACTGAAAAAACATCAAAACCGAAAAAAGGGTTTTCTAATGATCTAGTAGTTGTAGCTATTGTTGTACTGGCTTGTGTAAGAGGATCCATAATGCGCTATTTGCACGTGTCGTAGATCTTTTTACCTAAAGAAAATAGACGCGCGTCTCCACCGTGCGGTGCAATATATTGTACCCCAACTGGCAAAGATTTTCCTTCTCGTTCCACTGTTCCCATTGGAAAAGATAATGCTGGTACTCCGGTCAAATTAACAGGTACTGTAAAAATATCTTGTCTGTACATTGTTAAAGAATCTGTTTTTTCACCAATCTTAAAAGCGGGCGTTGGAGCGGTTGGAGTCAGAATTATATCAACAGTCTTAAAAACTTCTTCAAGCTCTTCACGCATTTTCTTTCGAGCTAATTCAGCCTTGCCATAATAAGCATCGTAATATCCTGACGACAGAACGTGAGTGCCAAGCAAAATTCTTTTCTTAACTTCTGGACCAAAACCTTTTTCTCGTGATTTTTCATAAACATCAAGCAGATTGTCTGACTTTTCAGACAATCCGTATCTGATACCATCAAAACGGGCAAGGTTAGAGGAAACTTCGGCAGGCATCACAACATAGTAAGCAGCTAGACCTTGTTCAAATAAAGGTAGATCAATATCCACTATGTTGTGCCCTGCTTTTTTGAGAGACTTGATATGTTCATCAAAAGATCTCAAAACATCTTCATCTACACCGTCGGTCAAAAATTGTCGCGGGACACCAAACGTATAAACTTCTTTATCTGGCAAATTAAGATAAGTATCTTCAGTAATGGTAGTAGAATCCATCTTATCAAGTCCCGAGATAGTGTTGTAAATCAACTCTGCATCAGCTACTGAATTTGCCAATGGTCCAGCCTGATCTAGCGATGAGCCCATAGCAATCATTCCATACCGAGACACAGCTCCGTAAGTAGGTTTAAACCCTACCAAACCACAATAACTAGCCGGTTGACGAATTGAACCTCCAGTATCTGTTCCAATTGCAACGGGCACAGCACCCATAGCGACTGCTGCGGCAGAACCTCCGGAAGAACCTCCTGGCACCCGACTAGTGTCGACAGGGTTTTTAGTAAGACCAAAAGCTGATTTTTCTGTTGATCCACCCATAGCAAACTCGTCCATATTAGTAGCCCCAACGATGATTGCTCCAGCATCTCGCAACTTCTGAATAATCGTCGCATCGTAAACACCAGTATAATTTTCTAGAATTTTTGAAGCGGCTGTCACCTTCTTTCCTTTGATCAAAATATTATTCTTTACAGCAACGGGAATACCAAGGAGAGCTGGAGTATCCGATCCTTTTTCTTTATATAGCAAAGTTGCTTTTTCAGCCTCTTGTAAAGACTCATCATAAACAGCCAAAAATGCGTTAATGTCATCGTTATTCTTTTTGATATTTTCTAGCGTTTCTTTAACAACTTCGGTCGGAGTTGTTTCACCAGCGATATACGCTGCACGCAGTTTAGTTATTGTGTCCATATTTTACTAATCGTTGATCTGAAGGATTTTCGGCACTAATAAAAATCTCCCTTCTGTTTCAGGCATTTCTGCAATTATATCTTCACTGTATTGATTTGACTCATTTGTTACAACATCATCTCGGAAAACATTAAATCTTTTTCCAAGCTGTGGTTCAACTACTTTCTCATCAGAAGTGATTTCACTAATCTTACTTACATATTCAACAATTGAAGACAGGTCTTTTTCATACTCAACAATTTCGACCTCTGTTAACCTGAGGCGTGCCAATAAAGCTAAATTTTCAATATCTTCTCTTTTCATATTTATTTAATATAACACTCTCTTACTTATCTTGCCATCAGAGAATTAAATTCAGTTTCTGTTAATGTCTCAACTTCAAGCCTTTCAGCTTCTTCAGCCTTACTCCCCGGATCATTACCTACCACCACAAAGTCAGTTTTCTTTGACACACCTGATGAAATCTTACCGCCTAAACCCCTAATAAGATTTTTTGCTTCGTCGCGAGTTATTTTATCCAAAGTCCCTGTCAGGACAAAAGTCTTTCCTGAAAAAGCACCATCACCAATCTGGACTGTCGGATTTTGAATTTTTAAATGAGGAATAAGATCCTCAAGGACTTTAGTATGTAAAGTGTTCGAAAACCACAACATTACTGATTCTGCAACAGTTTTTCCAACACCATAAATACCAGCTATTTCTTCTACAGAAGCCTTTTTAATCGCTTTTAACGACCCGAACTTGTCAGCAATCAACCTTGCAGTTTCCTCCCCTACATTATCGATAGAGAGGGCAATTAGGAGACGATAGAGTGGCACGTTCCGTGCCACTCTAATAGAATGAACAACATTCTCAGCTGCCCTGTCTTTAAAGCTCGGCAAATCTATCAAGTCACCTTCCTTCAAAGTAAATAAGTCAGCATACGTAGAAATAAGTCCATGATCTAGAAATAAATCAATAATCTTTGGACCGAGTCCATCAATATTTAAAGCACCTTTAGAAGCAAAGTAATACAACCGACGGCGATGCAGAGCCCCAGAATTTTTTGACACACAACGATACGCAGCTTCTCCAGAAATCCTCTCAATCAAACCTTCACCTCCACATTCTGTCACAACCTTAGGAAATCTAAAAAGTTTAGTTTTTTTAGGACGGAGAGATAAAACTACTGATAGGATTTCAGGAATGATATCCCCAGCTTTTCGCAAAACGATAGTATCTCCAACTCGGACATCGAGTCGGGAGATATTGTCTTCGTTATGAAGAGTGGCTCGTGACACTTTCGAACCGTCAATCAAAACAGATCGTAAATGTGCCACAGGAGTAACGACACCAGTACGCCCTACCTGCAACAAAATATCCTCAACTACAGTAGTAGCCTCTTCGGCAGGAAATTTATACTCCATACCATAACGAGGTGACTTAGCTGTATAACCAAGAAGTTTTTGTAATTTTATATCATTAACTTTCATCACAACACCATCAACACCAAACGGTAATTCCTTATGATCTTTTGACCATTTCTTATAAAACTCTTCGACTTTCTCGATAGAAACACACAGTCTTGAATCAGAACTTGTCGGTAAACCTAACTCTTTAAGAAGTTTTAATTCTTCAT
>CAZEUI010000024.1:0-10538 GCA_964515625.1 uncultured Candidatus Saccharibacteria bacterium | reverse complement strand
ATCGCCTGTTCAGACTTCAGGTAAAAATCAGTATTATGGTGTTGGACGGCACCTGTGATGCCGGGCCTGTCGCTGATGCACTACAACAGATTTTGGAGGAGAAACTGACATACCTCCGTCACCTCGAAACTCTCACCCTCGCTCCCACTAAGAGCAGTGTAACACTGGTCAAGGCTAAGGAATTCTTCATCGGCTGGCTGGACGGTGACTTCAAAAGCTGGGGTACTGACGTTCCTGGTGAAGACAGGCGAAGTTAATGTCGACATGCACGAAATATCACGTGACGGGAACTACCAAACTTTGTCTCACACAGGGGCAGGTTGAGGAGTTCTGTCACTCGCACCGCGACTTGCTTCGGCAAGAAGGCTATGACACATTCTTCTTGTTTGAAACTAACGGTGAGATGTTCGTCGCTGACGTCTACGTGGATGGTGGCGAGCTCAAGGCTTACATGTGCCGCTTTGACCGCGACTATGTCTGGCGCGCCGACTATCGCCCTCGTTTGGTGGTCCGGGAACACATCATTTTCTCCTCACTTATTGTGGGGAGGTTTTACTTTCCAAACCTTTGCGCCACCCACCGAGCATTCTGCCTACTTCTTGCAATTTCTCATATCGTCGTTGGATTATGTTTTTGAATCACTTGATTTAGTTCAGTAAAAATCTCTTCAGAAGTTCGCATGAATACATTGTACTGCTTTGAAAGCAGGTGGAAATGTAAATGAGACAGTGACCGAGGTGTCTACTCGTAATGTCATTAGGTTGTAGATAATACCCTTACGGTGTCTTGTCAGGTATATTTGAGACCATAGTGGTAAGCAAACATGTAAGGCAAGCCAAGGTTGTAATATGAGTCATATACTGCAACTCTAGTTGAGAACGGCTCGTGGACACGAACTTCAGTCAAAATCGCAAATAGCACTATTCCATATATTGCACACTTGCTGAGAGTAGTAATCAGAACACAAAAGCACCCATTTTGGGTGCTTTTGTGTTTAATTTCCGAAAAATAATAAAATGTCTAAATGAAAGAAAAAATTAAAATTTTGCTTATATATAATAAGCAGCTTCACGGACTTGCTGAAATTCAGCTCCAGTCCGAAATTCTTAACGACAGTGATAAAATATTCTTTGAATCTTTCATGCTTGCTAAAGCATTTAAGGTTCATGAAGCAGTCCTATTGCTCTGCGTGCTGGTGAGTTCTGGAGATTCCGACTAATTCACCGTCCGTTACCACATCCTTAATAACTCCTTTTTAGCCTCCACTGACATTTTGATAGTGAGATCTCGCCGATGATTTGTTTAAGCTGGTTACTAAGTCCAGCAATTTTCCTTAGGAAAGGAAAATTGGGACATAAATTCAATATAGTCGCTACGCTCGTTATTTCATTCATCTTTCTTTAGCTTTGGTGCCCAACCAGTTATAGATAGTATCTGTATGGATGCTGTAGTTGATAGAGGCTTCTATGATACTCAGTTCGTCGTCCTTAATTTTGTTGAGTATTTCCTCTTTGGATGTGTATAAATTTACAATAGTCGCCATACCCCTTTGTTCATTCAGTTTCCTTTGATATTCGGTATTCTTGTTTTGTCATATTCTTTGTATTAGTTAGATTCTAATACAAAGAATTGTTGTCTTGGGAAAGGGGTACCTCTCACTTTACCCTTTGCTTTTTTTGAAACAGTCTAGACATTTTAAATTGCTTGTATCACGAGGTTCAAATGGCAGTGATGTAATGGCTGATCCGCATCCAGCACATTGCCAACTTCCCGAAAACTTCGGACGCTCAGTAGGTGTTGGAAGTCCCTCTTCAGTGTTTGGGCTGCTCTCAGGAGCTTGTTCTCCGGCAATGACAGCGTCTTCAGGTATGTCGTTAGGGGCTTCTGATGACATACCTGATACCTCAGGTGACTCATGTTTCTCTTTGTCTTTTTGCTTTCCATAACACGAACGACACGTTAGTCCTGATTCGCTCCGTGGTTCAAATGGTAATTCTGTAATTGTTCCTCCACAACCGCCACATTTCCAATTTCCTTGATGCATATACTATAAATTATTTAGTGACCTATATTATACATTACTAGTTTAAATTAAAAAGATTTATTTTGTGTAGTAGATTTTATTATTTCGAGACAGGTTTTCTTGTTCCGTCACGTTTATAAAAAGTCCAGAAGTACAGATCTTCGACTTTCTCTCGAGCCCAAGGTGTTTTTCGTAAGAACTTAAGGCTGGAATTAATGCTTGGGTTGTCATTAAAGCATTTTATATTGATTTTGATTCCTAAGTCAGTCCAGCCATACTTTTCTACTAATTCTTCAATTTGCATTTTTAATGTAATGCCATGAAGGGCATTTTTGTTTTGACTGATCATAGTGGTTATAGTACCTGCTTTTTAGAAAATGTGAATAGTTAGTTTTGTTATATTTAGCTAACAAAAAACCATAATTTTTACATTCTAGACATTGAAGACTCTAATATGAGCACAATTCTATACAAAAACACTCTAATTGTGAAAATTAGAGTGTTGACATATTATTATGTTGGAAAGAACAATTGATTTTTTATTTCATTCATCAAGTTTAAGTTTCAAAAAAGATCTAAAATCTTCAGACCAAACAAAGTTAATTATCCTTTTTATAGCATTGTTAGAATAGTATGAGCAATTAGGATTACTATCTGAACAAAATTTCTTAATATCACCTTTTCTATCCTGAAATTCTAGGAATGCAAGATCAAGGTAAAATCCTTTCATCTTCATATAGTCTTCATACTGGATATCAGTTTCTTTGAAGTAGCAGTGTACCGTCATTTCAAGAAAGATGTTTCTAAAGTTGTAATCATCACAAGCCGTTTTCTCCGTTAGAAAATATAGAGCTAATTCTCTAAGCTTCAAATTTGTAGTATCTCGATACATCACATGATAAAGAAGGTTGGTAGAAGCTAGATTGCTTATTTTCTGAATTAAAGTAATTGAATCATTAAATTTACAGGCTTCTATAAGTGTTTCGACAATTGGAAATAACAATTTTTCTATTTTTCGGTAAACCACATCCTTTGGAACATCTGTTTCATATAGACACTTTAAGTATTTTTCCAGTGACCAATTTGTTTTCTTAAAGATTAAAATAAAATGTTCAGACATCTTTTTGTTTGAACAGAAAGATTTAAAATCGCTAGAAATAAAGTAACTACCAAATGGTAATATTTCGATATTTAGCCATGTGAATATCGCATTAGAGTATAGGTATTCCCTGGAGTCAAAAATATATTTAAGATTCTCATCTTCAAAATTTGGTATCAAGTTTATAATTCCATTCTCAGCAAGACTTGCTATCTCTAGATAACCATAATTATTTGCCTGAACATAAGTTACCCAAATGTTATATAATTGACCACTTGCTATAGATGAAATAACCATATCCTGCAGACATTTTTCTAAAATTTTATCTAGTAAAAGGTCTTCTGTCATTCTTCTTTCACGGATTAGTGACAGCTTCATGAATATGTTAATTGCAACACCAAACCTTGAGTGGTATTTAGTATTCCTTCTTAAACATAAGAAAAAACTATCTTCAAGTTTCTTTATTAGTCTGCACCAAGAGATAGATCTTAATGGTAAAAACTTTACTTCATACAAAATACCAATCAGATGACTCAGTGTTATGCTCCTAGCTATATTTCTAACAAGATCACTTGAATCAGGTATCGTATAATTTGAATATATCAAATTAAGGTCATTCTCCGAGTCTGAGTATTGTTGCGTAGCTAGGTGAAATCTTAAGAAAAGCAAAAATTTTAACATTTCCTCTTTAGGTTGAGTGTTGCCTAATACAGCTATCTTTTCTTGTAGATCTATTATTTTACCCCCCTTTTTTTTACATAAATTTTTAAGAATAATAGTCGCTCTAGAAACACATCCAAAAGGGCAATAAGTTAACTCGCTAGGAATATACAATTCCTTACCCTTCATCAAGATCTTTTTTTCTAAAAGGGTAATTTCGTTAATTAATTTATCCCCCTCAGATTTTTTGTCTATATTATTGCTCCAGAATATGACTTTTTTGCTAAAGAATATACTCTGGTTAAAGAAACTCCATGCTAAATGCTTTATTGATATGTACATACATACCTCCAATTTTAAAGATCAATTTATTTAATCTGCAGTGCAACAGCGTTTGTTGGACTAAAATGATTAAGATTTTACATATTTAAGAATTTGTTAAATATGTAAAATCTACAGTAGCATAAATTCTTTATAAAAAATCGAATATGATTTATTTGTTTATAATACGAAGTGTTTTGTTAAGAAGATGTTCTGTTATTTAAGATTAAGGTCCACAAGGTTTCTGTTTAAGTATCTTTTTTATATAGTAAAAATTGGGTTCCAACAACTTTTCCAACGATACTTCCGACAAGTATTCCCATTATTGTTTCTGATAGCCAGTGAGATCCGAACGATAGTCCTATACTTATTGAAATGGCAAATGTAAATAATACAGTTTTGACGAAGTAATTGCGTGGTAGTAGAAAGAAGAAAGTAAATGCGATAGCAAAAATAACAGCGGCGTGAGAAGAAGGCCACCCATTAATAATTGACTCTCGCATAAAACCAAAATCGAATGAATTACTGTTGTCGATTAGGAATAAATTGTGATCTGAGAAGTGGTAAATAGGAGGTGTTCGGTTGGTGATAGCTTTGAGTAATGCTGAGACAAAAAGTGCGATAGTTATTGCATGTAATACTGCAGAGGCATATAAATGATATAAGACAGATTTTTTTCTTCTACTCTGTATCCAAAGGAATGAAATAATTACTGTTGGAACTATGTACCCGATAACATCAAAGAAGAAGAGTACCTCTGGAGGAATGTTTGTAACTACGAAGTTGAGGTATCTCCAGTCTATTCCTGTAATTACTAATACGTAGGTGGTAAGTATGCCTACAGCATAAAGTGCTATGAAGTGTGGAGACAGGAATATTTTTGCTATTGAAATTCGGAGTGTTTGAATCATAAATGTCTCTCATTTTAACATATTGATAGTATATAAATATGTATAAAATTTTAGGAGTCGCGTATCACAGTTGTCTATTTTGACTACTTGGTTTAATGATACAATTGAGGGGTGATGATTGGATATCGGCCTCTGTTTCTTGAATCTTAAGACAAAATAAAAAATTATGATTAACATCAGTTTACAGCCAGAGTACGTTTTAAATGTGTTTAGTTTCGTTATTACTAATACATTCCTGACGTCCTTGATTGTTTCTTTTCTGTTGAGTGTCTCTGGGATTTTGTTTTATATTTTTAAACACAAGGATGAAAATAAGTTTATCCTTCTCAAGGTGTGGCATATTGTAGTTTATGAGCTCTTGCAGCTTGCAGATAATATTACTCAAGATAGGGAGCTTTCAAAAAAACTCCTACCTTTAGTTTCGACACTATTTTTATTTATTTTTTTTACTAATCTGATTGCATTGTTGCCTGGTTTTTTAGGTTCGATATTTGTTACTGTAGGTGCGGATTCTGTATCGTTATTTCGTTCTCCTAATAGCGACTTAACAACAACATTGGCTTTGTCTATTATTACAGTAGGGTCTATACAATATTTTTCTATATCCGCCCTCGGCTTTAGCGGATATAGAAAAAGGTTTCTAAATTTTACAGGAATAGTTCCTTTTATCCTTGGTTTTTTTGAGGTTCTTTCAGAAAGTATGAGAGTTTTATCTTTTTCTTTTAGGTTGTTTGGTAATGTTTTTGCAGGCGAGGTGCTACTTTTAGTTATCGCGTTTCTGATTCCATATATATTACCTGTTCCTTTTATGTTATTGGAGGTATTTATCGGAATGATACAAGCTTATATTTTCTGCATACTAGCCTTAACTTATATTAAACTTAGTACGCACAAATCACTAGTGCTATAGAAGAGGATAAATATGTCACAAAATATTGTCTTTTTGTTATAATTTAAATATCAATTTTAACTAATATTTGTATGATTCAAGATCCCTCAGCTTTCGCCATCGCCATCGGTTCTATAGGACCCGCTATTGCTATTGGAATGATCGGATCAGCCGCTCTTTTGGCGATGGCAAGAAATCCTGATAATTCTAAGACTATCCAAATTACCATGATTATTGCAATAGCTTTTGCAGAAGCGATAGCTATTTATGTACTAGTAGTAGCCTTAATCTTAAAATTTATAGAGTAGTCCAGACTGCTCTATTTAAAAAGTATTCTTTATTGTATATGCAATTATTAGGTAACTTGGGGGTAGATTTAGGCTTGCTGTTTGCACAGATTGTAAACTTCCTTTTTTTGTTATGGTTGTTAAGTAAATTTGTCTATAACCCATTGATCAAAAGAATTGAGTCTGATGAGGCTATTTTGGCAGAAGTAAAAAAAGCTCAAATTGTACTCGAAGAGAGAAAAAAAGATTTTATTTTTAATGAGAGAAAGCATATTATTCGTTATAAAAATAAGGCCAAGTCTATAATTAATGAGGCTGAGGAGATAGCCGAATCAATTAAGAAGACTGCATATTCAGAGACTGAATCAGAAAAAAGAGCTGTTATTGCTCAAATTAATCAAAGGCTAGCAGAGATTTCTCATGACTAAAGCTGATCATATAAAATTAAACAATCCAGGTCTCATAATATCTTTTTTTTCTGGAGTTGCCAAAATATCAGGATTATCAAAAGTCTTTGTGCATGAAGTTCTTAGTGATGAGTTCGGTAATCCCGCCGCCATGGTGATTGGGTTTACTGACTCTTACGTGGAAGCTTTGTTTATAGATGAAAGTTTTGATGTCTCTAAACATATATTTCGCTCCAAAAAGTCATTTGAAGTTGCGGTGAACGATATGTATATTGGTAGGGTTCTTGATGGTTTTGGACAACCTATTGATAAGTTTGGTCCCATTCAAGGTGACAAATTTATGCCAGTTTTTCTACAAGCCCCACCAATTATTCATCGTAAACCAGTGACTCGAACTCTTACTACAGGCATCAAAGTTATAGATACAACATTGCCCTTAGGTCGGGGTCAAAGAGAGTTGATTATTGGTGATAGAAAATTAGGCAAGAGTACCATCGCTACAGATATTGTCATGAATCAGAAAAATATTTCTGATACCGTGTTGTGTATATATGTACTTTGTGGTCAACGTGTTCAAAAACTAGATGAGCTAGTGAGTCAGTTTGAAAAGGATAATACTTTTTTGTACACTACAATTGTCTCAGCGACAGCGGGGGACTCATTTCTTGCTCAGTACTTAGCTCCATTTGTTGGTTGCACAATAGCAGAACATTTTCGCAATTCAGGTCGAGACGCACTGATTGTGTACGATGATCTCTCAAAACACGCAAAGGTTTATCGTGACATATCTCTCATTTTAGGGAGGATTCCAGGGCGTGAGGCGTATCCAGGAGACATCTTTTCTCTGCATGCAGTTTTACTAGAGAGAGCTGCTCAGTTGTCAGACGACCAAGGCGGAGGTTCTTTAACTGCACTGCCAGTCGTAGAGACTCAGGAAGGGAATCTTGCGGCTTTTATTCCAACTAATATCATTTCGATAACTGATGGACAAATCTATCTAGAAAGTGGTTATTCCAGAAGAATTTTTTACCGGCAGTGAATGTGGGGCTGTCAGTTTCTAGGGTCGGTTCACAAGTTCAGCCTCCTGTCTTAAAAGAAGTTTTAGGAGGTATAAGGCTTGCGCTTGCTCAACATAGAGAATTACAAAAGGTATCTCAGCTTGAAACTGCTGTTAGTGAAAAAGTTAGAAAAGGTATTCATCGCGGTGATTTATTACTTGAATTATTGAAGCAGCCTAAGCATACAAAAGTCAGCTTTCCAGAACAGACAGTTTTATTTTATATCGTTGATAATGGTTATTTTGACGAACTAAATAAAGATCACTGCAGTGAGTTTATGGCATATATTCTCAATTTATTACGTACACGATATGTAGACGTTCTGTCGACCATAGAGAAAGGGGTTTTTGACAAAGCTGTAAAAAAGAAAGTTGAGGTGATAGTTAAAGATTTTAAAGATGATTTTTTGTCTAATTCTTGATTTTAAATATGGATACATATTCAACATATATCAAAAAAAAATCTGGTTATAATGACGTTTCTAAAACTGTAAAAATTTTAGAAAAAATTGCTGTCGGAAAGCTACATGTTTTTGAGCGGAAATTAATATCATTGTCATTATATAACGATAATATTCATAGTATATTGTCTAGAATTGATCAGTTAGATAATAAATTTCAGCAAGAAATAAAAACCACTTTCAAAAATGAACAATTTTTGCTGATAATATTTTCTGGCGACAAGGGGCTTGTTGGTGATTTATGGCACAGGTTATTTGGTAAATATTCCAAGAGGCAGAATTGTAGTATCATGATTATTGGTAAAAAGGCAAAAGAAGAATGGTCTGAGTCAGGAGACAAAATCTTGCATTATTCTTTTGTCGATAAAATTCCTAACAATGCTGATCTTGATAAATTAGCGAGATTACTAACGTCTTTTGTTTCTAGTGGAAAATATAACTCTATATCCACATTGCACATGCACCCCAGCTCATTATTAGAACAAGTCCCTACTTTCACACAGCTATTACCTTTAAAATTGCCTAAAAATAATGTTGATGCCTTGCTTGGCTATCCGATTGTTGACGGGTCTATTAAGTCAATCAAGAAGAGTCTTTATAAAAAATATCTTGTTAGTAGCTTGCAGAAGATTATTCTTGAAACTGCTGTTTCTGAATATTCTGCTCGTACTGTTGCTATGGAGCATGCTAGTGTAAAAACTGATGAAGATAGTCATAAATTAACTATGTTATATTCTAGAGATAGTCGTCAAAGAGAGACTCAGAAGCAACTTGAAAGGTTTTCCTCTAGTCATGTAATTATATGAAAAAACAAAAAGGCATAATCAATACAATGCAGGGTGGAGTAATTAAAGTTACTTTTTCTGATAGAACACCTCCTATTCACGCCTTGCTTCAGAGTGATATTAGAAATGTTTTGTTTGAAGTGATAGAACAGACTTCTGAGAAGACGGTAAAAGCTATCGCGTTGACTCCATATGAATATATAGAAAAAGGTGAAAAGGTTTGGGTTAAGAATAGTTGCTTAGAGACTGCAGTTGGTCCAGATATTCTTGGACACACCTTAAATCTTTTCGGAGAATCAATTGATGATCTAGAATTTGTAGGGTCTAAGAATATTCCAATACATGCAAAGGCTAAGTCATGGAATCAATCCGATGTGTATAAAAGTGACGGAGTTTTTGAGACGGGCATCAAGATGATTGATGTTTTAGTGCCTTTTAGACTTAATGACAGAGTTGGTTTTTTCGGGGGGGCAGGTGTAGGAAAGACTATTCTGATGACGGAATTGATTCACAGTACTGCAACAGTGAAATCTAGCGCTGCAGTCTTTGCTGGAATTGGGGAGCGTATTAGAGAAGGTAATGATTTGTATACTATATTACGGGACTTGGGAGTGTCAGAGCGTACCGTTTTGTATCTAGGAGAGATGGATAAGACTGCGGGGGTGCGGGCAAGTATTGGTCTGACGGCAGTTACAGCTTCAGAATATTTACGAGACGAACAAGATACTGATGTCTTCCTTTTTATAGATAATATTTTTAGACATACGATGGCAGGGATGGAAGTTGGTGCAATGCTGGGTCATGTCCCCTCTGAATTAGGGTATCAGGCTACGCTTGAGTCTGGGTTAGCTGAGTTGCAGGAAAGGATTCGTAGTAACGGCAAAAGACATATTACTTCGCTACAGGCAGTGTATGTTCCGGCTGACGATATTACTGATCCTGCCGTATCTGCAATATTCTCTTATCTAGATACATCAATTGTCCTTTCTCGAGAGATTGCTTCGAAAGGTATTTACCCAGCAATTGATGTTCTTCGTTCCAGTTCGCACTCGCTTGATGCCGATATTATCGGCAAGAGTCACTATAAGGTGGCGACAGATATTAGGTCTATATTTCAAAAGTATGAAGAACTCTCTCATATTATCTCTATCCTCGGTATTGAAGAGCTTTCAGATAATGATAAAGTAATTGCTAAACGAGCAGAAAGGTTAACAAGGTTTTTGACACAGCCTCTATTTGTCACACAGCATTTTAGTGGTAAGTCCGGAGTGTTTGTCTCACTAGAAGATTCCTTAGATGGGTGTGTTCGTATTATGGCAGGAGAATGTGATTCTATGGATTTGGAAGATTTGTACATGATAGGTGTTCTTCCTAAGAAAAAATAAGTATGAAATGTTCCATTTCTTCTCCCTCAAAGACTGAAACTTATGATGATCTGATAAGTGTGACTATACCGATTGAGAATGGGGTTGTTCAAATAAAGGTAGGACATGCTGAGTATATAGTGAATACAATTAAAGGAGAGGTCTTATGCATTAACACCTCAAAAAAAATTAAGAAATTAAATATTGAAGAAGGTGTTTGCAGAGTGATGCAGGATATTGTAATGATTGTTGTTTAGGCTATCTCAATCTTGGT
>CAZEUI010000023.1:0-10615 GCA_964515625.1 uncultured Candidatus Saccharibacteria bacterium | reverse complement strand
TCCTTGTATATATTGGTTCTCATATGATTGTATTATGCAAGTAACTTGCATAATAGCACACAGTAAAATATTTTGTAAATAAGTGTACAAGAAAAGGCAAATTCTAAATAAGGAAACTCAAGCGAGCCACAAGAACACTGTAGAGACTTGGTTAAGTATTAAAGCAGGTTGTTAGTTCATTTGGAACGTCGACTAGTCATTTTGAGATGAGAGTTGGTGTAAAAATAACGAACCTTTAGGTTCGTTATTTTTACACGTTTATGGGTTTTACTATTCTGCTTTTCCTCCATCTATATCTTTCACTAATTCATCCATGTTCTGACGATGTTTTTCTCCGGCATCTACCATGAATTCTATGTTTGGAATTGTTTTTATTCGGGCGTTCTTTTTTAAGAAACTTCGGAAGTTTGTCCCGTTTCGTTTGAGGAATATCAAAGCATCAGGTTCTTTTTCTGAGGGGATGGTGGTGAAGAAAATGATTACTCTGTGGAAATCTGGAGAGACATCTACGTTGGTGACTGTCATGAGAGGGTTAGTATTTGCTTCCTGTTGAATAAACTTGGCAGCATTCTCCTTCATTATGTCTAGATAGCGTATTTTTCGATCTGTAGTACTCATATAGCTATTTAACTTATGATAGTGTCAAAGGGTACTAAATGGTCTCCTGGAGTTATTTCAGCCCTTGTATCTAGTTGCATACCAAACTCCCCATCATCAATTTTCTGAACATCTGACTTCATTTGTTGAAGATTTATGATTGTCCCTTTCCCGATTTCAATATCTCGTCGCAAGATGGTCACTCGTTGGTTTATTTTAATGACTCCTTCTTCAACTCGTCCACCCATAACATGGATAGTTTTATGAACACTGAAGTGTTTAAGGATTTTTATCTTTCCTGTATTAATTTCTTCTTCTTGTTTCGGAGTGCGGTTTTTAAGGGCTTCTTCTAGCCAATCAGATAGTTCATAAATAATATCGAAAGTATCAATTTCAACTCCTAGTCTTTCTGCTAGGTCTGCAGCAGCTCGGTCTGCTTTGACACTGAATCCGACAATGATCGCATCTTTAGTAGCACAAACATTTTGCACATCACTAACAGTAATATCGCCAACACCTGTGTCGATTACTTTTACAATAATCCTATCTGATTCAAATTTTTCAAGTTCGTGCTGGATTGCTTCGATTGTTCCAAGAACGTCAGCTTTAATAAGTATCGGATAACTGGAAGCTTTGGTGGTTTTACTCTATCTACAGGTTTAACAATCTTAGTTTCTATCATTGAAATTACCGTCTCCGCCTCCTTTTTGTTGGCAACAGAAGTGAAGGTAACTCCAACCTTGGGAATGCTGTCAAAACCAACAATCCGCACAGGAGCAGAAAGTCCAGCTTCTTTGATTGGGTTTCCTTGATAATTTTCCATGATACGTACTGGAGAATAAGTTTTTCCAGCTACTACGCATTGACCACTCTTTAAGGTTCCGTTAGTGATAATCAAAGTTGCTGTGTTTCCTCGTTTAGGATCAAGGTTTCCTTCAATCACTTTTCCTGTGGCTGGGGCATTAGCATCACCAGTTAGCTCCGCTAGGTCTGCAGTTAATATTACAAGGTCTAGCAACTCATCAATACCTTCTCCGGTCTTTGCCGAAATACCTACCCACGGAATATCTCCTCCCATACCTTCAATGTAAATTTCTTTTTCGATTAGACTAGCTTGAGTTTTAGGAATATCTGCGCCCGGTTTATCAATTTTATTGATAGCAACGACATAAGGGATGTCGGCATGTTTGATTGACTCTAAGGCTTCTAAGGTTTGAGGCTTTACACCGTCTTCTGCAGAAACTACTAGAATAGCAACATCTGCAATATCTGCTCCACGCAGTCTCATTTTTTGGAAAGCAGCGTGACCTGGAGTGTCTAAAATAGTTATGTTTTCGTTAGCACCGTCTTTTGTAGTGTGCGGCACTACATAAGCTGAAAGATGTTGAGTGATACCTCCAGCTTCGGAGTCAACAATATGGCTCTTTCGAATTGTATCTAGGAGGGTTGATTTGCCGTGGTCAATATGACCCATCACAACCACGATAGGTGGGCGTTTTATGATGTTTTCCTTTATTGTTTTAGTTTTTTTTGCCATATTTTTAATATTGTTTTGCGTATCACGCGTAAAAACCCCTCAGGGCAAGTTTCTTATAAATAGTTAATATCGAGTATAGCAGAGTTTTACACTTTTGCCACCTTGTGTCATGATTCGGACAATGAATGTTAATAATGAAAATGAACGTGTATATCTTGATTGGGCGGCTGCTACTCCTCTTTCTAAAAATGCTTTAGAAGCAATGATGTTATTTTTGGAAAGTAATTTTGGAAATCCTAGCGCTATTCACTCTGAAGGGGTCGTTGCTCGGAATGCTGTAGAAAATGCCCGTGACATGGTCGCACGCTCTCTTCATGTCCGTCCGGAATTCGTCACTTTTACTGGAGGCGGGACTGAAGGTAATAATCTCTCGATATTTGGAACAATAGAAGCAAGATATAAATCTGGAGTGTCGTATTCCGATATGGTAATGATAACTACTAAAATAGAACATCCTTCAATTTCTCGGACAGCAGTAAAGTTGGGATCTCTTGGTGTAGTAGTAATGTATGTCGATGTTGATGAATTTGGATTTGTGAAGTTGGAGCACTTGAGAAAACTAATGTCTGAAAAAACAGTTCTGGTTTCTGTAGCGTACGCTAATAGTGAGATCGGTGTAGTGCAATCAACCCGAATCATTCGGAAGATTATGCGTGAAGCCGAGCGAAAATATGAATCTGAAATCTATCTTCATGTTGATGCTGCTCAAGCTCCACTCTGGCTTTCTTGTCAGTTCGATACTGTTGATGCGGATTTTCTAGTGCTAGACGCTGCGAAGTGTTGTGGTCCGAAAGGTGTTGGTTTATTGGTGCGCAGTCGACGAAGCAAGCTCTTTGCTACTTCCTTCGGTGGAGGGCAAGAGCAAGGTTTGCGCCCTGGGACTGAAAATGTGTCAGGGATTGTTGGGGCGGGTGTGGCTATTGCTGAGGCTCAGAAAGGATGGAACGAACGAGCAGAGCTCGTTCGTTCCATCCGTGATCAAGCAATCATACTACTCTTAAAGCAGATTCCAACAGCAGTCATAAATGGCCCATCAGGAAAAGAAAGGTTGGCGAATAATATAAATATCTCAATTGGTGGACTAGATACCGAATTCGCCACTATCGTCCTCGACAGTAAAGGGTTTGCTGTAAGTACAAAAAGTGCTTGCTCGGGCGCAAGTGGGGGAGAAAGTGTTGTTGTAAAAACAACAACAAACGATTCAGTCCGCGCCCTTTCCACACTAAGAATAACTATAGGTCCAGACACATTCTTGTCAGAACTACAAAGATTAATTGAGGTGTTAAAACATCATGTCGAAATAACACAAAATTAAAACACGAGAAAAACCTTTTTCTAATTATTTAATTTGACTCTATACTCATTTCGTTGCAATATAGACGGTATCAGTACGTAATACTGTTTACTGGCTATTTCTGCACAGAATTGTCGACCGTTTTACTGTTGCCAGTGATACTATATAATGAATATCCAATATATGAATATGCCCAATTTCCAAAATTTTACAACAAAAGCTAAAGAAGCAATTAGAAAAGCTCATGAGCTTGCTATTGAGCGTGGTCAAAACCATGTCAGCCCAATTCATCTTTTAACCTCGCTTGCAATGCAGGATGATAGTACAGTTATTGCTATTTTAGAAAAAATTGACGTTGATATTATAGAATTTACCGATTTGCTTTTAGAAGCATTAGAAACTCCTGAATCACAAACAACCATTTCACAATCTTATCAGCTCTATTTAACACCAGAGCTAGCTAAAGCTTTAGAATATTCTGGTGAATATGCAGAAAAGCTTGGTGATTCATACGTAGGAGTAGAGCATCTTTTTGTTGCTGCTCTAGAGAATTCTGGCCCTGCTAAAGATATTATTAAGCGTGCAAACGTTGATAAAGAGCGTGTAGAGACAGCTATTACAGAAATTCGTGAAAGCGGTCCCATAGATGCTGATGCACCAAAAACCTACAGAATGTTGGCTAAATATACAAGAAACCTAACGAAAATGGCTGAGGAAAATAAAATTGACCCAGTTATTGGGCGTGATGTTGAAATACAGAGGGTTATTCAAATTCTTTCTCGCCGTACAAAAAACAACCCTGTTTTAATTGGAGAAGCTGGAGTAGGAAAGACTGCTATCGCAGAAGGTTTGGCTCAACAGATTATGCTTGGACAAGTGCCAGAGTCAGTCAAACAAAAAGAGATTATGTCTCTTGATTTAGGACTTTTAATAGCAGGAACAAAATTCAGAGGTGAATTTGAAGAACGATTAAAGGGAGTGATGAAAGAAGTTGAGAGTGCTGACGGACAGATTATCCTCTTTATTGATGAGCTTCATACTATTGTGGGAGCTGGGCAAGCTGATGGTTCTATGGACGCATCTAACATGCTCAAGCCTGCTCTTGCTCGTGGTGAGATACGAGTAATCGGCGCAACTACTCTAAAGGAATATCAAAAGCATATCGAACGTGATCCTGCACTAACCCGACGTTTCCAGCCAGTTTATGTTAATGAACCGAATCAGGAAGATACTATCGCAATTTTGCGTGGTTTGGTAGAAAAATATGAAATTTATCATGGTGTTCGTATTACAGATGATGCGATCATTTCGGCTGTGAATCTATCTTCTCGGTATATTACTGACCGCTTCCAACCAGATAAATCTGTTGATTTAATAGATGAGGCTGCTTCAGCTCTTCGTATTTCACTCGAAAATAAGCCTGAAGAGTTGGTAAAGACAGACAGACTTGTTCGTCGTTTGGAGATTGAAAGAGAAGCTTTGCGTAAAGGAGTTGAGATTTCTCCTAGGAAAAAGGATATAAAAGAAAGGATTAAAGATATCGAAAGAAAGATCGGGGAATATAAAGAAACCACCTCAAATCTTGAGACAAAATGGAAAAATGAAAAAGAATGTCTAGGTGTAATAAGTAAGCTTAAAAAAGAGATGGAAGAATTGCGTGCGGAAGCTGATAATGCTGAGGCTCGAGCAGATCTTTCACGAGCTGCAGAAATTCGATATGACACTGTTCCTTCTGTCCAGAAAGATCTGGATGTTAGTTTGAAGCGTCTAAAGAAACTTCAGCGTAGTCGACAGCTTATTAAAGAGGAAGTGACAGAAGAGGATATTGCCGGTGTTGTTTCTCGTTGGACAGGTATTCCTGTGTCGAGAATGCTGGAAGCAGAAGTTGAAAAACTGGCTAGAATGGAAGAAGTTTTACATGAGAAAGTTATTGGTCAGGACAATGCAGTCAAGCTTGTTTCAGACGCTATTAAACGAGCTCGAACTGGAATTGCTGATCCAGAGCGACCTATAGGCTCATTCTTGTTTCTCGGTCCAACTGGAGTAGGTAAGACTGAATTGTCGCGAGCGTTATCTAACTTTATGTTTAGTGACCCTGACGCACTGCTTCGTGTTGATATGTCAGAATATATGGAGAAACATTCAGTCTCTAAGATAATAGGATCTCCTCCTGGGTATGTTGGTCATGAAGAAGGTGGCTCTATTACTGAGAGGGTTCGTCGTCGTCCTTACTCTGTTATTTTGCTCGATGAAGTAGAAAAAGCTCATCCAGAAGTATTTAATATTCTACTTCAAGTTCTAGACTCTGGACACCTGACAGATGCTAAAGGTAGAAAAGTTAACTTCAAAAATGCTGTCATCATCATGACTTCAAACATTGGGTCAGAACATATCGACCGTATGTCTAACTTTGGATTTACTGCTGATCATGGGGATAATGCTCAGTATTCACAAGCAAAAAGTAAGGTAATTGAAAGTCTTAAGCAATATTTCCGTCCTGAATTTTTAAACCGACTAGACGAAATAATCACTTTTGATTTACTTTCTCCTGAAAATATTGCAGAAATTGTAAACTTACAAGTCGCTGATGTAATAAAACGTCTAGAGAAAAAGGAGATTATCCTGACAGTTTCTGACGAAGTTCGTAAGTTCCTTGCAAGAGAAGGTTACGATCCAAAGTTCGGTGCAAGACCATTACGAAGACTGATTCAGAGTAGAATCTTAACTCCTGTTGCAAATATGATGGTGGGACAAGGAATGTTGCAGGGGGGGACAGTAAAGGTCACTATGAAGAAAGGTGAACTAGATTTTGAAATAAAAAAGAAAGGGAAGAGAGACATGGTGAAAAAGACTGTTAAAAAGGTGATAAAAAAACAGCCGGCAGTGGCCACTGTTTAAAAAATTGTCATAAAAAACTAAATTCGAGAGGATTTAGTTTTTTATTTATTTGACTGCCTCTTACTTACACTGTTGTGGTAAAAAAGATTACTTGTTCATTTCTGATTCGATATCTTTTTTTTGAAAAGGATAAAATTAAGCCCTTCCAGAATGGAAGGGCTATGTTATGTTGATACTTTAAAATAGTATCAGTTTGATTGGGGGTGGTCTTTGTACACTGAGTTATTACTTATCCCTAAGATCTGGGCAAGTTCCAACTCTTCAATTTGCCACTCACTGGGTAGAAGACAGGCTGTTTCTACTGCTACAGATTCGTCTGCCATTTCTGATAGTCCTGAAACACTTATCAGCATGAATGCAAAACTGGGTTTTTGAATATTAGGCAGTTTCAAGATGAACTTTATAGCTCCTGCATAACTAACATCAGTAACTTTGCTCTGAAATGAGCTTGAATCACCTTGTGGCAGTCTGCTGAATAGTCGGAGTAATTTTTCTGCCGAATTTGCAACGAAGGCACCTTCTTCGTTTCGATTATCATCTCCTCCAATCCAGCTTTCAAAACATTGTGAAAAAGTAAAATTACTTTCGTAGATTGCTATTCGTAAATAAACACCCTTATCGATATGATGTTCGCGGTTGATCCAAGAGAGTGTTTTAGATAACCCTCCCTCAGCTGCTTTTTTGAAAACACTATTGTCTATTATAATTGGTGATGTGTCAATCATCATCTTCTCCTGCGTTGGTTATAAAATTAAATGAAGAACTTTTTAAAGTATACCACAATACATAAAGATGTAAACATCAAACAAAACCCTGATGGTCCTTTTAGATTCTTACAAAAATGACATGTGATTATTTTCTATAATTGGGTGCAAAGAAAAAGCCCGCACAATGCGGACAAGTTCTATTCTGGTGCGCCGAGCAGGATTTGAACCTGCGTAGGATAAATCCGGGAGATTTACAGTCTCCTGCAATTGACCACTCTGCCATCGGCGCAATTATTGTTTGGTTTTGATGTTTTGTTCGTGTGGTTGCTATGTCACTATGTTACTCTACCACAGCTGACTAATAAAATATCACATTTTTTGAATTTATCAAAGTTTTATATGTTATTCTTATTGTAATATAAAGAATTATTGTTTTAATAAAATATGAAGTACTTATTTATTTTGGTGTTATTTATTAATTTGATTTTTCCTGTATCAGTCTCTGCTGCCGGTTTAGTTCCTTGTGGAGGTCCTTCAGAACCTTCTTGCGGTACTTGTGAAGTCATTGCTATGGGTAATACTCTAATTACTAGTCTGATTGGAGTTCTATTCGTTGTCTTTGCTATCATTGTTGTTTATGCAGGTATGGGGCTGGTTACTTCCGGAGGAAACCCTGCTGCAAAAACTGCTGCAAAAAGTAAGTTAACTAACGCTTTGATCGGGTTTATCATCGTCTTAGCAGCTTGGCTCCTGGTTGATACTATTATGAGAGGATTGCTTACTGGAGGTGATGGTAAAATTGATGGTACTTTATGGTCCAGGGTTGAGTGTGCAGTACAGGCTACTACAGGCTCTGGTGTTGCTGTTGTAGATGAGGAGTATTCAGGGTCGTGTTTACCTGATGATTTAAGGGTAAAATATGGAGGTTCTCCTGTAGGCCTTATACATCCTGATGTTATAACTATGATTGCTTGTTATAAGGCTGACCCAGCTGTTGCTGCTCTTTTGGGTACTCAGACAGTTTATACTACTGACTTGTCCCGTCCAAGATGTGCCTTGACCAATGGTACGACGGTTCCTTCTTGTAGTATTGCCGATACAGCTAACTCAGACGGAAGGATGGGATGTTCCCATTCAATCAATTCTTGTCATTATGGTAGAGGTAGTGGGGAGGGTGCAAAAGCTCTTGATTTTAACGCTGCACAAGGGAATATTGCTGGAGAGACTGCTTTATATAATGCAATTCAAGGTGCACAGGCTACTTGCGGTGGAAGGTTAAATTTTGAGAATAACCATACACACATTAGTCTTGATTCTTGTTAGTGATAGTGACGTGATATCTAAAAAACCAACTGTTATGACAGTTGGTTTTTTAGATATTTGGCGAGTCCACTCCGGCTCGAACGGAGGACGGCGGTTTTGGAAACCGCTGTTTTACCACTAAACTATGGACCCAGGATTTTATATATTACTTCTGTTGAAAACATTATATTTTTAACTTTGTAATAATATGGGAAATAGGCTGGTTGGTCAACTTTTAGCTAGTGATAAAAGTCTTAACATGTTGAATGATAGCTGTATTTTCTTCAGGTTTGAACCATGCTATATCGTTATCACGCTTTAACCACGATAGTTGTCTCTTGGCATATTGCCAGTTTTTTTGGACAAATTTTTCTTGGAGTTCTTTTAAGGTTATGTCTTTTTCAATATAGGATAGCATCAGAATGTATTCAAAACCAAGTTCATGAAATTGTTCTTTTGAAATTCCTGTTTTTAGTAGCTTTTCAATTTCAGTTTGAAATCCTCTGTCTAGCCATTCTGACAGTCTTTGTTTGTAGTAGCTACGTAACTGCTCTTTTCCTACTGTAAGTCCGATAATGAGCCAATTATAAGGAGATTCAATAGGTGTCACTTTAGGCACTTTGCCTAAAGACTCAATTATTTCTAAAGAGCGAATAATTCTTCTGCGATTCTGTGTGTCTATTGTGGAGGCGCGGTCAGGGTCAGATTTTTGTAGTTGTGTGAGTAATTCTTCAGTACTTAAGGTTTCTAGTTCATCACGTAATGATTTGTTTATAGGTACAGGAGCTGATTGTTGTTTTCCTCTTAAGAGATCAAGATAAAAGAATGTTCCTCCGGCGATGATTGGTGTATGTTGCCTATTTATAATATTGGTAATTTCCATTGTGGCATCATTTACAAAATCTACGCCAGTATATTTTTCTGTCGGTTCGATAATATCTATTAAGTGATGGGGAATACCTCTCATTTCTTCTGTAGTAACTTTGCTTGTTCCAATATCCAGTCCTTTATATATCTGTCGGGAATCTGCAGAAATAATTTCACCATTAAAGTGCTTAGCAATTTCGATCGAAATTGCTGTTTTTCCCGAAGCTGTCGGTCCTACTATTGCTATGACATTAGGTTTTTTCATTTCTTTGAGTTTAACAAAAAGTAATATAAAATCAAAATTTGAAACTTTGTTATAATTATTTCTAATGACAAAAGAAGAATTTAAGAGTTTAAATTTAGAAGAAGTATGTGTAATTGATTTACGTGAAGATACTGAATTAGCTATTTTACCTAGTCCTGTAGGAGCGGTTCATTTGCCGACAGCTAAAATGATTGATCATGTTAAGAACGGAGTATTTCCTAAAGATAAAAAGATTGTTACAGTTTGTGCGTCTGGAGAGAGGTGTCAGATGGTCAATGAGTTATTAATTGCGAATGGTTATCAGGCGGATTATTTAGAAGGTGGGATAAATTCTTTCAACTAGTCGTTATTGGGAGTTGTCCGACAATAAAGGTGGGTGATACAGTATGTATCACCCACCTTTATTGCTGTCTCTTCGTTATAAGAACATTTTATTTAGTTTTTCAAAAGTATCATTATGATCGGTGACTGATACCGTCTCGATTACTCCGATTACTGCTTCATCGTTTCCTCCAGGGAAAAGTCCGTCACCAAAGTAAATGCATTCATTGTTATTCCAATTCTGTAGGTCTATCAGTTTCTGGACATTTGTCCCTTTATGTCTGTCTTTGTGAATGTAATCAAAGCTAGTAGAACCACCAATTTTAACAACTAATTCAGCTGATTCAAAAGGAATTTTTTTCATAAAGGACTCTCTTTTTTTACGGTCTGGGTCATAAACTTTCTTTTTGTTAGCTGGCGCAGTGTTACCAATAGGGCTAAAGGTGATTTGAGCACCTCGGTCTTCGATAGGATTCCAGTCGTGGTTTAGTTCATGATCAAGAATATAAACTATTGAATCTATGTGATTTAAGATTTCTTTTCGATGGCTCTCAGTCAAAGGGATGTTCCAAAGTTCTTTATTGTCAGTATCAGTAGCATGGTTACCATTTTGACCAAGTGTGTAGGAGTGTAAATTATTACTTTGCCAGCCGATTTTTTGTACATCTTGACCAGAGACGACGACAATATCGTGGGGGAGATCTGCAAGTAGTTCGTACATTTCTGGATAAATCAATTCTCGTGAAGGGGCGATTGTCTGGTCCATGTCAAAAAAGAGGTGTTTATATTGTTTCATTAGTCACTATAAAATAAAAAACATAAAATAA
>CAZEUI010000022.1:0-10619 GCA_964515625.1 uncultured Candidatus Saccharibacteria bacterium | reverse complement strand
ATACCTGAAGGCTTGACCGAAAATAAAATTGACTGATTCACATAACCAATTTTTTGTGCATCTACACTAAGCTTTAATGTCACATTAGGCATCACAAGTCTAACAGACTCTCCTGAACTAAACACATTTTTAGATTTATTAGCACTAGGCAATTCTTCCTTCAAAGTCTCAATGACCTCTTCCTGAACTTCATTATTTTCTTGTCCTGGTGTTGCTAGAGCAGTAATCCAACCTCTGGTCGTATATTGAGCAGTCTGCTTAGACACATTATCACCACCAATATTTTCCCAATCTTCGCCACCAGCAACTTGATCAACAAGAGAACCTTCATCATTACTAAGTTTTAATGTCACTCCAGAATTAACTAATGCCCCAGTGTAAATTAAAAAAGCTTCACCATAGACAGTATTGTCGCCAGATCTCTCTAAAACAGCATACTCTCCAGCTTTAATCACCCCAGCCATTTCAATGGATAAGTTTGATCCGTCTGTTATAAACCATCCGGTCACATCCGTATCAGATCCACTATTATACAGTTCTATCCATTCATAATTTACAGACTCAGTCGACCCCATCCAAGATATTTCATTAAAAGTAATAGCAGCGTGTGAGACTTGTGGTAATAGAAAAACAAGAATGGTCAGAAAAAATCTCATATTGTAGGATTAAATAAAAGGTGAGCGTTCAGAATCACTTTGGCGTAACATTTTTTTAATTTTATCACTATCAAGAGGTGGTGATTGTCTACGAGATTCTCCTTGCCATGACTGAGGCTTTACCGAAGCTTGAGATTCTGATCGATAAACATCTCTATCTTGAGTATTTTTCTGATTCTCAACTACTACCTTTCGGATACTTGAATTATTTTTTCTATAATCAGAAGAGGGTGTGTAGTTTTGTTTAATTTCTTTCTTAGGCTGTATTTCCTGAACCGTTTTCTTAACAACAGGAACAGGTTGTGCTGTCGATAGATTATCTGGTCTTTCTATTTTTTTTAACATCTCAGCTAACGTGTTTTTTAGGTCAGATTTTTCTTCAACTTTTCCTACTCTTACTTGAGGAGTAAAAACTTTTTCTGGTTCAACTTTAGATATTTCTTCTTTTGTTGAAACCGATACAGAATTACCTTTCCGTTCTATTTTTTTATTTTGCGACATTTTAGACAAAATATTCCTCAAGTCATCTGGAGTTTTTTTGACGATCTCTTTTTTTACAAAAGACACTCTTGACTGAGCAGAAACAATTGAATCTTGCGCAGAAACCTTGACGACAGGAACAAATGACTTACTCACATCTACTTTTCCTTGATAATTAGTTTGATTGGCACTTTGAGGTTTTTTGTTTTGAGGACTGTTATTAAAAGGTTTCTTATCAAAAGATTTTTTTGGCACAACCTTCACTTCGGGGGTGTGCAGTTCCGCTACAAGCTTTTCGACATTCTCTCTTTTATTGGCATAATTCTTTCGACTGGACTCAATCACCATTTCTCGACAAGAGACTGCCGGCATCTCTACTGGAGGTAAGGTCTGTGCAGAAAATGGTTGTGAGCCAATCCCGTCAATCATTAATGTTAAATAAATTTGAGCGAAGCCAAGGTTCACTAAATCTGCAGCTTCAAAACGTGGGGCAAATACTGTCTCTAAAACTTCAGCATCAAAAGGACCAACTCGAAAAGACACTGTTGTACCGACGTTACCAAACACAGCACTACGAACCTCTTCTTCCATCTGCTCAATATACTGATGAGCAATAATCAAATTGAGGTGATACTTTCTTGCTTCTGACAAAATATTGGCAAAAGTTGCATTGGCAAATGACTGGAATTCATCTACATAAAAATAGAAATTTGCCATCTTTTTCATTTCTGCCACAGGCAAATTAGCTCTACTCATAGCAGCTAGATAAATTCTAGTAGTAAGCATAGAGCCCAACAAGTTTGCATTAGTTTCACCAATCAAACCTTTAGACAGGTTCATGATAAGGATCTTCTTATTATCCATCATCTCTCGAATGTCAAAACTGGAATGTGGCTGACCAATAATATTTCTAATTAGAGGATTACCTGTAAACTGACCGATTTTGTTTTGAATTGCTGGCAGAGCTTCAGCTGTAAACCTCTCAGTATATCCAGCATACTCATCTACCCAAAAAGATTTTACTGCTGGATCCTTAATGTATTCCACCACTTTTTTTCGATATCCTTTGTCTGAAAATAATCGATTAACAGAAAGTAATGTCGTATCAGGATATTCAATCAAAGCCAACAGAGCATTGGTAAGAATATATTCCATTCGAGCACTCCAAGCGTCCACCCAAATTTTCTTAAAAGTAGACATTAATCCAGAAACAACAAGATGTCGTTTGTCTGAACCAACATCTTCCATCACATTAAAGGCTACAGGATTGTCTAAATCAAAAGGAGCAAAATACACAACATCTTTTATTCGATGCTTGGGAACATATTCTAGAAGAGTTTCAGCGGCAGAGCCGTGAGGATCAATAAAGGCCATACCTTCCCCATTCTGAATATCTTGTGCAGCCATATTCTCAAGTAAAGTAGATTTACCCATGCCTGTCTTTCCGACCACATACATATGGCGTTGTCTGTCCTTAGCTCTTATACCGAAAGACACCTCTTTTCCACGAGCGTCAGTCTTTGCAAAAAAAGTAATTTTTTCAGAATCAAAAGCTGTCATGTATTTATATTATAACACTAGCGATTAAAATGAATGTCTGTGTAAGAAACGAGTGATTGAACATCTTTTTTGCGATTGTCGGAACCTAGCACTATAACTACGATAGTCCTTTCCTCCCCTTGGAACAAAAGATTATGTAATGAAATTGAAGTCTGCTTAGCAGCCAGAGTCTCACCAACTTTTCCACCAACAAAACTATCAATCCCTTCAATTTCATTAAAATTAATTAGACTCGAAAATTCGTCTCCAATGTTAGCATTTGGCAGTTTATTATTAATAGTTATCTCAAATATAAAACTACGATTATCGTAAATATATTTTGTAAGAAGATATAAATCACTGATAGAGGAAACATTTTCTGAACTTAATCCAGAAGGATCAGAAAAATGCGTCTTCATCATACCTAACTGACGTGCCTTAGAGTTCATTACTTCAATAAATTCAGACCGTCCATTTTCCCCAGCAATAGTTTCAGCAGCTTCATTAGAAGACTCTACAAGCAAAAGTTGCATCAGACTATACAGAGAGACACTACTTCGTTGAGATAATCTCGGAATTAACGAAGTGACAAACGTTGGAGAAGTGACTTTTAGCCTCCCGTCTAAATCCAAAGTTTCAGCAGCAATGACAGCGGTCATAAGTTTTGTCAGTGAGGCAATCGGCACTACACTGTCTAAATCTGTAGCTGCCAAAACTGTACCGTTAGAAATATCTGCAATAAAATAATGAGGTGCGTTAATATCTAAAACTTGAGGTTCGTAAACAAAAGTGTCTCTTAACTCTTCAGAAGTGTTATGAACAAGAACAGGCAGACCAACAGAAACTACCTCAAAAAGATCTTGTGCGACCTTGTCTTCTAAGACAATATCACCAATCGACATGTCGAGAGAAATAGGATGGCTATTAGTATCTGTCGGAACCCCATGAATCATGAAGTTACCTTGAAAAGTCAACTTCCAAGGCAAGTATGCCTGACCTATGTTAGAAAATGAATTCTCTTCCTTGCTTTCGATATTATAAAGACCAGATGGAGTATCCCACCAAGAACCTTTTTTTCCGACAGCTAGTATTTCAGCACTTTTAAATAAGACACCTTTTTGAAAAAAACGTAACTGCCGACTGTTAACATCGATTTCAATAAAAGTCTCTTCATCATCAATCATCAGACCTCTAGCTTCCACATAAAAATCATCATCGGAAAGATGAGTCTTTTCAATAAGACTTACTACAGATTTTTCATTATAGTCACCTGACGATTTAACAGAAGCTAAGTTTGATTGCAAAGCAACACCGTACCCTGCAGTCCCAAGAGTTATTATCGCCAGAAAGGCGACTAAGGACACCGCGATTCTTGTTCCTTTAAAATTTTTAACTGCACTTACTGGGGTGAAGGTATGCTTAGGATGATTCTTAACATTACCGGGAATTAGAGAACCTCGACCTTTCTGAGGTTGATCTTCATCATAAGAAAAAAACTGAAATGAAGGTTCATTATTTTTAAGCATATTAGTATAATACCTTATATTTTTTTGATAAATACCCACAACTCACACTCGTCACCCCTACTCAAACTCAGTCGCACCCGCATCAAGCAAAGCTTCTTTTGTATAAATATTTGATGGTGCCCAGATCATCCAACTCATCACTCCAGCATCGTAACTTGCCTGAATCTGTGCCCGAACATCTGCAGCATCATAATAACCTCCGTAATCAAAATCCTGAATCCATGTCCTAAGCTTCTCTGGACCATGAGTTGGCTTGCTGTATAGTCCGGTCTGAGTCACTGTTCCACTAGCATTAGTAGTAACAATCGGAGTGTGCACAAACCCTTGCATTGGTGTCGTACTAGTAGCTAGCCGATCCACTCCAGTTTTCATTGCATAATTAACCACTTCATAAGGATGGTCGTTAGGGTCACCTAATCCTAAGAAATTATTTGGATAATGTGAAGGATAAACCATCGGAGCAATAAAATCGAAATATGGCACAGCCCTGTCCTGAACCTGACCAATAGACAAGTCGTCATAATTAGTAGTTGTCATACCAAACAAATCTGCTGATGTCCAAGGAGTGCTTGATGCCCGACCCGTATCCTCATGTCTTACTAAATCAAACCGTGATTCAATATCTAATTCTTCGTTTAAATATTTAAAGAAAGCCTCTAGATTAGCTTGCCTATCCATACCATATTCACCCGCCATGCTCTGAGGATAATAAGTATCTGACATATCACCATCAGAAGGATAACGTACGTAGTCAAAATTTAATTCATCAAACCCAATATTATAAGAATCAATACTTAACTGAACGATATGATCCCAGTAAGGCTTAGATGCAACATCTACAAATGACAAACCTTTATGATCAGTCCAAACTGTTACCTGATCACTACGTAATACTGCCAATTGCGGATGCTTAGGTGCGTAAAAAGGATCCTGAAAAACAGTGATGCGACCTATCACAAAAATATTATTATCATGTAACATTTCAATAAACTGAAGCATGTCTCTAGCACCACACTTAGCCTCTTGCCAAGCAGATTTCCACTCCTGACTGAGTGGAGAGAATGAGATTGTGCCTGAATAATCTTTAATATCAATAATTACTGAGTTAATTTCAGTATCAAGAATCAATTCAACTAATTTTGTACGAAATGATGGAGTACCAACCACACATGATGTCATGTAAATTGCCTTCACCTGATCAGGCAGAGGAACATGCCTCACGACCTCTCTTAAATCTATCACCTCAGACTCTCTTACTACAACAATCTTTTCCAACTCTTTAATATCTCTAGTTTCCTCAACCGAAGCAACTCTTACTGAAGAGCTCGACTTAACATCGAAGAAATCAAACTGCACGAAACTCAACACAGCAAATATAATAGCTGTGAGAACGAGAGCTATGCTGAATTTATGCATAATAATTATTCTACTGCGGGTGACCCTTCATCGAATAATCTTTCTGTAGTTTCCATAAAGGAGTCGTTTCCTCTTTCACCATTCCCTTTATCTAAAAGGTCTAAATATACACGCCTTCGAAGAGCATATCCTATTAACGTCAAGATTATTCCAATAGCAACAATAGTGTACTGCCGCCATAATTCTGGCACCCCTAAGAATGGAATTACAGTAAGCAAGATTCCGAATATAAATACTGTTGTTTCTTTCGACATCACGACATTATACATTATCTTCTCCTGTATAGAAAATGAGCAATTTTAAATAACTCAATTCACCTTTACCTCGTATCGACAAGTACTACAAACTCTCCCTTTTGCTTTACAGGTTCATTTTCCAACTTACTGAGTAGTTCTTCTGCAGTCCCCACTAAAAGCTCTTCATGAAGCTTTGTAAGCTCTCTAGCTAGGTATACTTTAGCTTTTGGGATAATTTCTGATAACGAATTCAAGGTTTTTAAAATACGGTGAGTAGATTCTAAAAATACGGCAGGCTGGGGAAGGGTAGACAGACGTTCGAAGAACGTCTGTCTACCCTTCTTGTGCGGAACAAAACCTAAAAAAGTAAACTGATTACCGGCAATCCCTGACAGTGCAACGGCTGAAATAACTGATGATGCACCAGGAATAACATCAACTCTAACACCGATTTCTCGAGCACCTCTTGTCAGCAATACTCCAGGATCACTAATCCCTGGAGTTCCAGCATCACTCACCAGAGCTATCTGATAACCTTCAGATAAATCTTTTAAGATATTCTCATGAACCTTATCTGAAGCATGAGCATCATAACGCTTTAACTTAGCTTTAATTTCATAATGTTTAAGAAGCCTTCCTGTAACACGAGTATCTTCACATAAAACATAATCTACTTCTTTCAAGATTCGTAAAGCACGCATAGTGATGTCCTCTAAATTTCCAATCGGAGTAGCGACAATATATAAAGTTCCTGAAGTTTCCATTACACACAAACTATCATTTTGTTAGCAAAAAGAAAAGACACCCGCTTGCGAAGCAAGCGTGTGTCTTAATAAAACAAAGTAATATCTCCACAACTAAACCTAATCTGTAAGCAAACTTGCAAGCTCGGTAATGTCTCCAGCTCCCATCACTACCAAAACGTCCTCTTTAGTCATCGTCTTTTTGATATTTTTTTCAGCAGCTGCAAACGAGGCTGCAAACTGCGCTTCAGAAGCAAACTCTAACGACCTCACTGCCAATTCCCGACTAGACACTCCACTGACATTTTCTTCACGTGCCGCGTAAATAGGTAATATGATTACAGAATCTGCCAAACCAAGAGCTTTAGCGAACTCATCAAATAAAGCTTTAGTACGAGTGAAGGTGTGAGGCTGAAAGACGATAGTTAATTTACGTTCTGGATACAGCTCTCTTACAGCATCAATTGTGGCACGAATCTCTGTTGGATGATGAGCATAATCATCATAGACCACTGCACCATTCACCTCTCCTTTATATTCAAATCGTCTCCATGTTCCAGTGAATTGTTCTAATGAATTTTTAGCTACATTTAAATTTAACTTTTCATTATCAGACACAGCCAATGCTGCTGCGGCATTTAGTCGATTATGAATCCCAGGCTGTTTCAAAGATAAATCTAAATCAAGGAATTCTATATAATTTACTACAGGAACAGTTAAACCTTCTAAAACTGGTGCTAATTTATGGTCTGATGTATTAGCAATAACCACCCCGGTCTCATGCACTTGTTCTGCCAAAGTTCGAAACGCAGACTGAACATCTTTCAAGTCTTTATAATAATCAACATGATCATGCTCAATATTAGTTATCACCAACACGTCTGGATTAAGGTGTAAGAAATCACGCTTATACTCACAAGCTTCTACAATTGCATATTTACTTTTTCCTGCTCGATAATTTTTCTCAGTCTTAGCCCGCAATGACCCAATTACCGCAGTTGGATCCTTCCCTTCTATCTCAAAAATATCTGTTATCATTGCTGTGGTAGTAGTCTTTCCGTGAGTTCCTGCTATAACGATCAGATAGTAAGGATTCATCGCCATAGCTAATGCTTCAAAGTAATTCATTACCGGAACTTTCATCTTTTTAGCAACCTTCAGCTCTTCATTTTCCAGAGACACAGCCTCAGTGTAAACAACCAGGTCAATATCAGAAGTGATATTGCTACCTATTTGTTCTGCAAATATCTGAATACCTTCACTATCAAGAGTTTTTGTCAGTGGAGACAACACACTATCAGATCCGCTAACATTCTTTTTTTCAGACACAAAATGCCGAGCCAAAGCAGACATGCCTATACCTCCAATACCGATGAAGTGAATTCTTAAAATTTTATCTATTTTTAAATCTGACATAATTATGAGGCGTAGCATGATACCACGCTTTCTACTATTTAACCAAAATATTACTCTTCTATACCATTAATGCAAGCAACAAAAGAATCGTTACGTTCGTATTCATTTTTAAACATCCCAAAAGAAGAAAATCCCGGACTAAAGAGAAGAACGTCACCAGGACTACCGACAGCCAAACCAGATGTTACAGCTTCTTCGATACTCGAAACAACATCTGCTTCAATTTTATCTTTAATAAGATCTGTTGCTGTCCCTGAAAGCAGGATGACTTTCTTGCAATATTTTGAAGCTTCTACTAAAAGTGGAGATGTGTCAATTCCTTTATCTGCTCCACCGGCAATCAAAATCACATTTTTATTATCCTTATCTCCAACCGCTTGCAGACCTTTTATTGTAGCTTGCGGGGCAGTTGAATTATTATCATTATAAATCTTAACTCCTTTTCGTTCACCCAAATACTCCAAACGTCCTGCAACACCCTTAAAACTAGCTAGTCCTTCAAAAATTTCATCATCAGTAAGAGAGACGGCTTTCAGAGCCTTATATGCTAGAGCAGCATTGAGTCTATTATGCTCTCCCGGCATCGACAACAGAGTGTCTTCAGGCAAGTCAGAACTGTCTACGAGCACCATTTCTTGACCAACGGAAACTCCTTCCAGCTGCTTTATTAACTCAAAAACTTCTGGCGTCGTCACAAACACACTACTCTCATCTTGATAGCGAAAAATGTTTGCCTTATCTTTAAGGTAAAGATGCATAGCCTCTTCTTTAGTTTTATCAGTAGCCTGATAATAATTAAGATGGTCTTCCATAAAATTAGTAAAGACTGAAATCTGAGGACTCATCTCTGACCACCCCCAACTCTGCAATTGCCAAGAATCAAGCTCCATTACACACAAAGAATCCTCTTCTACATCATTCAGTAGCTGAAGATTAGAAAGGTCTCGTATATTACCTCCAAGCAAGACATTTTCTCCAGTCACTTCAGAAAGAACATGATGGATCATGTGAGTCACAGTCGATTTACCTCTCGTCCCTGTCACACCAATAATAGGAACCTTAGAGAGTTCAGTAAACCAAGAGGCACTCTGCTTCAGAGCTACCCCTGCTTCCTTAGCAGCTTTTAATTCGGGAGAATCAAGAGGGGCACCAGCACCAACCAGAACATAATCACAACTTACAAAATCTGAAATATCATAAGGACCAAACTTAAAGGTAACGTTCTTATACTGTCTAAGAGCATCAACTGATACCTGCATCACTTCTTCTAATGCAGAATCAACCACGAGCACGTCAGCTCCTTGCTCAGCTAGCCAGGCAGTATCACCAACCCCTCTACCAAGCAAGCCTATTCGCATTACTGTCACCTTCTTATTCTTAAATTTATTTGTATCAATCTTCATAACTCTATAATAGATAATTTTTAAAGAAAAATCTAGTCAAGTAAACTTCTAGTAAGACCTATGCAAGAACTATTTATAAACCATAATATAACTGTTATACTTCAATAATGAAAACTAATGGTAACGACAAATCTTTAGAATCCTACAGAATATTCCCAATTATCGCTTGGATTATCACAATCTTGTTTGCAGCTTTTGTTTATAAAATAGCTCAGGAGTTAGAGGAAATTACAACGAGACTTCAGATTCAGACAAACCGACTGCAAGAAAAAGTAGATACCCCAGCAGAACTTATTGAAGATTTTAATATTAAGTAATCAAATAAATAAAAACCTGCAATGAAGCAGGTTTTTAACTTGTAAAATTAAATACTTTGTCCGCGCTCTAGGACTCGAACCTAGGACCCCCCGAGTATCAGTCGAATGCTCTAGCCAACTGAGCTAAGCGCGGGCAAAAAATTTAATAACAAAACTCTACAAGTGGTCAGAACTATAGCAGATTTTTATTAAAAATGAAAGGGCTTAAAAAAGGCTATGACAAAAAAATGTCATAGCCAGTTTAGCATTAAATGCTAAATATTTATTCAATTACTTAGGAGCAACTTTTATTTCGTCATAATGTCCAGGTAGGACATCACAAGACCCTCGACCGGAAGAAGTCTCTACTGAAAGACATTTGCCCGTAACAGAGTCAATTTTTACAATTGGTAGGTCGAGGCTTGAAGCCCACACGCCAATGATACTGAAACTGATACAAATCAACATCATAATAGATAAAGCAACTTCAGTCTTTTTTTTCTTTGTGATGATAGAGGAGTTGTAACTTTCCGCATAATCTATTCTAATACCCATCTCTTTTCCTTATATTAAGAACTATTCACCATATTTAAACATAATATTTAACTAGTGTCAACCCTAAAT
Organism: uncultured Candidatus Saccharibacteria bacterium; assembly: GCA_964515625.1. Classification (GTDB taxonomy): domain Bacteria; phylum Patescibacteriota; class Minisyncoccia; order Phycocordibacterales; family UBA918; genus OLB19. The sequence continues at coordinate 284 of CAZEUI010000022.1, read as the reverse complement.
TACTCAAAAACATGTTGATTGTCAAGTTATAGTTAACTTATGATTAAAATAACAGAACTGTCTGCCGTACTATTTTTACTACCCACCATTGTCCTCGCTCAAGATGTTCAAAGTTATCTTGAAAATCTGTTAGTTTTTGTAAATGATGTTCTAATTCCCTTTCTACTAGGAGTCGGTTTTTTACTTTTTGTCTACAATGCAATCCGATTCTTTGTAATAGAAGGAAGTAATAAAGAAGGTAAGGAAAAAGCAAAAGCTCTTGCTATTTACAGCATCACTGCTTT
>CAZEUI010000021.1:5197-11827 GCA_964515625.1 uncultured Candidatus Saccharibacteria bacterium | reverse complement strand
CATGTGTGTATTATGCCATGCTCTTTTTGGATTTAATCGTGACTGTCCCTGTTTATGTATAATCGTGACTGTCCCTGTTTATCTGTCCCTGTTTATCACTTAATGTGCGGGGATAATCCAAAGTTTTTCATCTCTTCACCTCTTCGTTATTAAATAATGTTCTATTTTAGAACATATCATGATATATCTAACCTATCAACATTCACTATATTTTGATTGAATATCTAAATCAGACTTCACAAACTTAAAATGTGTGGTAGTATCTTCTACGGAAATATTATTATAAACCATAACAACTAAGTGAGGACGAGTTATGACAGAAGAGCAAAGCAACACAACACAAGTACTGGCTCCTGACAGAGAAATTACTAGATCTGTCGGAGAGCTAATCGGTCGCACTGTCGACCCTAAGCATTCTGAAAGAATTAAAAATCCAAATCTAGAAGTTACAGAATCGTACGACTTACAGCAACGAAGAAGATGTCTTCATTCAGTAGAGATTACTTTAGTTTATGGAAACAAATACTACGTAAACGAGGAGTCTAAGTTATTTATGAACGGCATTGCAACATCTGTCCTAGCAATACTTCTACTTGAGAAGCTTGATTGTATCGATATTAATGAAAAACAAGCAACTCTATCAACCCTATTAGACACAATTAAAGTCACTAAGCTGGAGGGAAATATTACTAGAATCACTTTATATTTTAGTAAATATTCAGTAGCAGCTCAAGCGCCACCATTAATACAGGAGATTATGGAAGATAAGCAGGGAAACTTTCTCATCAAGCTTATACATCAACATTTTGGTGGTACATGCCACCTAAAATCCACCTTGGTTAATCAGGCACTGTAAAAAAGATCGTCAATACGCTACCTAGGTAGCGTATTTTTATTTAATCTTGTTATAATTTACAAATGAATTTTCACTCTCAGCAAAAACTAATCCCCTCTTCACCTTTTAGATTCATTATTCATATACTTAAGTCACGTTACTTATTATTAATATCAATAGTCTTTTTGACACTTCTAACAGAAGTAATCTTTGCACTCACACCAGTATTGATTGGTAGAATTATTGATACTGCAAGCAACTACACTATGGATCACGACGATATTATTTCCAATGTTGGAAAATTAGTAGCCTTGTATGTACTCCTTCGCTTCTCTGCAGTAATGCTTATCAGATCCTCATCAGTCGCTCTACACTACGCATCTAAATATATTCGTAGTAGTGTGATCAGAATTTTATTTGCACATCTATCACTACACAGCGCCTCATACTTTTCTAATCGTTTTTCAGGATCTATAAGCAGCGATGTTAGTATCGTTGCGCAAAATAGCGTCAGGATGCTTAACTTCTTTGTTCTTCGCAATATTTTTTAGCTTTATTGTTATGATGACAGTCAGTCAATACGTAGCAGGATTGTTCCTAGCCGGTATTTTTATCCTCATTCCAATAAATTATTTTTTAACAAAAAAGACAGTTACTTTATCAAAAGAATCTGCCAAAACTTTTAGTGCCTTGCGCGGGCAAGTAGTCGATTCTATTACCAACATGGAGACAATCAGAGAATTTTCCCAAACAAACAGTGAGACAAAAAGACTTGATGGCTCAATCGAGACTTATCAAGAAGCTTCTTTAAAATCAGACATCTATACAGAAAAAGTTCTTGGGATAAATAATATAATTGTTATATTATTTTTTATAGGAGGTTTATTATTTACAACTTTTACTCTCTGGTCTAAAAACATAATTACTCTGGGAGAATTTATAATGATCATCACACTAACTGCTTCGTTAGTAAAATTGCTGTCTCATGTCGGGAACATGATGAATGAATTTTCTTCATTTTATGGAGAAGCGAAACAAGCACTTTCACAAATCTTAATTCCTCATGAAATAAATGACAAAGTTGATGCCCGCCCCTTACAAATGAATACTTCAGAAATTAAATTTGAAAATGTTTCTTTTTCTTATGAAGGTTCAGGAGTAGTGTTTGATAATTTTTCTTGCACAATTAAAAATAATGAGCGAGTTGGTGTTGTCGGACCGTCCGGTGGAGGCAAGACTACTTTTACAAAACTTTTATTACGTCAGTATGATATCGAAGGAGGAAAAATCACTATCGACAACAATGATATTAAATCAGTTACCCAAAACAGCTTACGAGAAAATATCGGGATCGTACCTCAAGAATCCAGCTTATTCCATCGCTCAATTTTTGAAAATATCTCCTATGGGAAACCAGATTCCTCATTAGAGGAAGTAATAGAAGCTGCTAAAAAAGCCCAGATTCATGAGTTTATAAACAGTCTGCCAAAAAAATACAATACCGTTACGGGAGAACGTGGTGTAAAATTTTCTGGAGGTCAAAGACAACGAGTAGCCATTGCTAGAGCTATTTTAAAAAATGCACCCATCTTAATTCTTGACGAAGCTACAAGCTCGCTTGATAGTGAGAGCGAAGCCTCTATTCAGACAGCTTTTAAAGAATTGATGAAAGGTAAATCTGTCATAGCTATTGCGCACAGATTATCAACACTAAAAGAGATGGATAGAATTATTGTTTTCAATCAAGGTAAAATTGTTCAGGACGGATCACAAGAAGAATTACTAAAGGATACAAAAGGGATGTACTCTCGTTTATGGAAACATCAGTCTGACGGATTTATAACTGAGGACGCAATATAAAATAATCCCCTCAATCTTATAAGTAAACAAGAATAAATATGAAAAGTAAAGTAAAAAAATTTTCTAAATATCTAAATACTAAAAAAATGTATATCGTGTTCTTTGTGATTATTCCAGCATTCTTTGTTCTGTCTCTCATCAATGTGGTAAACAGTCCAAAAGATGAACTGGCAGGAATGTTACAGCTTGAGAATGCTAAAAATAATCGTTCCCTATCTGAATTTAAATCTGACGGCTGTTCTGGAAATATTTCAAAAAACTGGAAGGCGTCAATAATCAGTTTATCAAAAATATTTCCTCAGTTTTCAGAAAGATATCAAGAGGCACAAAACATTCCATTTGAATACGCCTGCGTAAAACACGATAAACAATACCACTTAGGTGAAGGTGGTTATGTAGCAAGACTAAAGGCTGATAATGCCCTCAGGAATGAAATTATCACTTATGCTATAACAAATGTAGCTCAGATAAAAAACAGGACAAATCTTAAAACTGATGAAGAAGCGATATTCTTATACGAAACAATTGCTGAAGCAGTCTATTTAGGAGTAAGGTCTGGAGGTAAACCTTGTACCAAAATGCCCTATTCTTGGGGTTTTGGGTATGACGATGGCTCCTGCGAATAGATTACCTACAAACTCCCCACAACCCTCTCTGAGTCTTCTTTGCAGTATTTTCTAACTGCAAAAACGCATCAGCATGTACTGTGTTTGGCTTTATTTTTAGATGTGTTGCATACCCCTCTTCTACCAAAACTTCATTTACAAATATGTCATCTACATAAATATAACGTAATAATCTACCGTATCTGTCGACGTTTTCTATATCTGACCCTAATCTAATAAGTTTACTCTGAACCAATTCTTTATTACGTAATGTTGCTTCTCTACTGAAACATTCTGGACTTTCATACAAGTAAGGCTCTGGTGTATCGATGCCGATATATCTAACAGTTTGTTCTTTACCATCAAGAAGAACGACGATAGTGTCTCCATCGACAACCCTTACAACCTCTACATTCTCAGACATGTTGTATTGAATATCAGACTCCTCAAAATCTGCAGTCCCGCTAAAAAATAATAAAAGTGACCATAAAATTGTCATTACAAAATCCATGTTTTTAGAATACCATTTTTATTTTTATAAAAATGACTGTGCAATGCACAGCCATTTTTTAACACAACAAATTATTTTCACTGTGTAGAACTGTCGACAGCAGGATCTGATGATTCAACATCATTCTCACCTTTACGTTTTGGACTTTGTGCAACAAGCATAAACAATATCAATAACACAGACACAGCAGTACCGATACCGATCCACGGCACCCAAGCATTACGCTCAGTGAACCTACTCTCTTCTTTATCACAAACATCCCCTACCCCGTCACCATCTTCATCAGACTGATTTGAGTTAGGATTATTAATGCAGTTATCTCTAATGTTTACAACCCCATCACGATCAAAGTCGTCACAAGCATCACCACGTCCATTTTGATCAACATCGATCTGATCAAAATTCTTTATATGTACACAGTTATCAATCAAGTCCTGAACACCATCCTTATCAAAATCAACAGGAATATAAAGGGAATTAATAGAGTAGATGTTTGAAGAAGGAAGCTTTAGAATATCAACATCTGACTTCAAGTTTCCTGACTCCGGGATCTTCACAGAAACAAAACGTTCTACATTGTAATAAATAACATATGAATGATTTGGCTGAGCTAAAAAACGAATGTCTTGCTCAAAATCAACTAAACCATTTTGCTTAAAATTAATCTCAGTAATTCGCAAAGGCTGAGCATAAGTAAAAGTCACTTCAAAATAATCTGATGTAATTTCAGGAAAGGTAACAACAGTACCCTTCAATCTTTTTTTAGAGACCAGAGTTTTTACTATACCTTTGTCTGAAGAAATAATATGCGCAGTAATCTTGACTGTGAGTGGCAACGAAACATATTGTGCTAGATTAAAATTTAATTGATTAGTAACAATCGGCTTTTGTGTCTTAAAGGTTATTGTGACACTACTTTCACCTTCAGGAGAAACTTCAAAATCAACACCCTTTTTGTAAAATCCGTCAGATAAGATGTAAGCATCCGATTTTTTAGGTTGTGTGAAAATAGTAACAGGAATGATAGGTAAGGATCTAGTCTTATGTAGATAAGAGCCAACATATTCACCAGTTTCATTATTCTGAACTAAAACTTGTTGCCCAAGAAACACAGAGTTATCAATAGGCACAGAGACGACTGTGGGCACTAGTATGTCCACAGGCGATATTATCACAGTATTTCTAAATGCTGTTTCAGGCAACAGATTCATCACCTCCTCTTGAGAGGCATAAACGCTACTGCTACTAATCAGAATAGTTAGGCCTAAAATTATTGCGTATTTTTTCATATTAAAGTGGATTATTATTACTTTCCGACACTTCTTCGACAGGCTGTATTTTTTTAACAAAAGCTGTAGAAACTAACAGAACTCCTATCACTATGAAAGTGATAATTTTACCTTCTATGTCCATATTCCAAATTTCCACAAATAGTAATCTTGCTATTACAGAGCCAATTAATATCGATCCAAAAACACTCGTAAATTTAAGAGAATGTGTTTTACCATGAACAAACAAACTGATTCCAGCTATTGTATAAATGATAAGAGATAACATCGTAGCAAGATCAGTACTTATTTCTAGAGCGTGAAGTACTAACCAGATTAATGATACTGAATATAAACAACTCAATATTAACCATAATAATGAAATCATCCGCACTGACTTTTCTTTTGTTTTTTTATTTCTCGAGTGAAGAAGAAATCCTATTGCAGAAAGAAATAAAATCATCATGCTTACCACAACGAATTCATCATTAAAGGCACCAGACCAACGCCGACCTGACAGACTTTCTAGTGACAAAAGAGTCGGTACAAGTAGCAGTAAACTGACATGTCCTAATATTTTTACATTGATCTTTAGTTTTGCAAAAGCGAAAATAAGTAGTGAAATTTCACCCAAATAAACAATCACTAATAACGAATCTTCCAGTTCAACAGCAGTAGCAATGCCGATAAGAGTTACACTCGTAGCTCCGTAAAGATAGAAAGCCATATAATTAGCAGTGGATACGTACACCAGATAAGTACCCACAGCAAAGACTAATGCCCAAGTTACATAAAGAAGACTTTGCCACTCAGAAACAACAGAAGTCTGGATCCAAGAAAAAAGAAATATTGTAGTACCCAATGCCGTAAGACCATGAATAACAAGATGTGATCCATTATTGCGACGACGGATCAGACTGACCAAGTTTGCAATAAAGAAAATAGAAACAAACAGGAATGAGAACATTATCGCAGCGTCTTGGTCAGACACACTTCCGAATAAAAATTGCAGGCTATGCAAGTAAGTGACGATCAGAGCAACAAAAGTGATTCTCGTCCAACCTGTCAACCAGACAACCCATAGAGATCCGGCAATGATCACCATCAAATATGAGAATATCACCCCCACTTCTGGAGATGGAGCGTTGGTCAGCAATGGTGCAAACCCTGCCATCAACAATCCTGCGAGAGCTAATTTTTCACTCTGATTCTTAACGCTAGCAAATGCCACTAGGGACATAGTTAAGAAAATAACCACCAAGGCAGACACTGGTGTAAATATACTGTAAAGCTCACGTGCAGAGTAGATTGTAAGGAGGACAATGGTCGCTCCTAGGATAGTGAAGATCCCACCCTGATGTACAAAGCGTCTCATACGTAAAATTCCAAACATCAAAACGGACACACCGAAAACTAATCCTAAAGTGATTCGTCCAGCTGGACCAATCCAGTTATTCATAAATGCATAACTAACGAACCACCCAAGACCTATTAACAGCAGTAGGGCACCTAGCTTAACCATGATGTCTTGCTTAAGCCATTCGAAAAACT
>CAZEUI010000021.1:0-5174 GCA_964515625.1 uncultured Candidatus Saccharibacteria bacterium | reverse complement strand
GATGACGATAGAGGAATCGTCTTCAGGCTTACAGAAGGCTGGTGTTCTTTACGTAACTGATTTAAGTCAGTTACGTGTGAAACCGAGATTGTCTTCGAAGAAAGAGTGTTGGTTTCACTGAACTCTAGTTTACTTATTCTGTTTTCTAAACGATTAATTTTTCCACCATAATAAAACCATATCACAACCAAAACTATAAATAATAATGTCTCCATAATAATTTTTATAAATAATACCTTTTACTAATACTATCATTATTAATAAACCATTCTCACAGACAAAATATAACAACTATCATAAATTAGTTAAAGTACGATACAATATTAATATATGTCTAAGAAAACTATTTTAATAATAGAAGACTCTCTCTACTTAGCAGAGTCTTTAGCTGACATGCTTGTTCTTAAAAAATACAAACCTCTTATTGCAAATAATGGTCTGGACGGTGTTGATTTGGCACTTAAAAAACACCCGGATTTAATACTTCTTGATATTCGACTTCCTGACATTGATGGTTATGAAGTCTACCGTCTAATCAGACAAAATAAATGGGGTGCTAATGCAAGAATAGTTGTTCTTACCGCATCCGAATCAATTGATAATATTTCAAAAAATATAAATCTGTCTATAGATAATATTTTATTTAAACCAAACTGGAGTATACAAAAACTTTCAGAAAGAATAGCCGACGAACTTATCAAGTAAGACACTAAATTTATCTGAGGATTTTATTTGATTTTTAACTTCTTAGAAGTATCTTCTTTCGGTAAATTTAATGGTAAAATAACTTCAAATGTAGTACCTATATTTTCAGTTCCACTATACGAAACAGTTCCCCTAAGCACAGTGACAGCCTCTTTGACGATATACAGACCCAGCCCCGTACCATCCGGAACATTACGCACAGCATTTGCACCCCTAAATAATTTAGAAAAAATTTCATCCTGATCTCCAATAGGAATACCGATACCGTTATCTGCAACAGTGATTATCATATCACTATCTTTTCGCCCAAACCCAATATGAATAGTCCCCTTGTCTCTCGTGTACTTTACAGCATTGGAATAAATATTAGTCACAATCATTCTAATTAAATTAGAATCAGTTAAAACATTATTTATAGATTTATCAAAAAAAGTTTTAACAGACAAATTCTTTTGTTTAACTTTATTTTCATGCTCTGCCAAAACATCCTTAAATAATTTAGAAAGATCAACAATCTTATACTCCGCTTGAAAAGTACCCAATTCAAAACGTGAGACTCTTAAAAAATCATCTACCAATACTGCCATCCGATTAATACTAGTAAGGAGTCTGTCAATATATTTTGTTTGTCGCTCAGAAAGAGTCTCTGGATTGTCCATCAATAGCAATTCAGCACTCCACTTCATTCCTGCTATTGGTGTACGTAATTGATGTGAAGCTAAAGAAACGAATTCTGACTTTGCGTCTTCAGCCCTTTTTTGTCGTGTTACATCAACAAGTGTTAGAAGTCCTATTTTCCCTTCATTTCTATCAACAAAAGTAAATAGAGACAACAACGCCCACATCTCACGGTGGTCAGCCCTTTTAACACTCACCATCTCCCCACTCACAGACACATCGTTATGATATTTTTCAACAAGCATGTCTAAGTGCTCCAATTTACTACACTGTATTTTATTAAAAATATTAATACCTTTAATTCCAGATTGTTTAACACCGAGCATCCTTACCGCAGCAATATTTGCAGATTTAATATGTCCATCAAAATCAATAATAATATATGGAATTGGACTATTTTTATACAACTCAATATACAAACCTTCGGATGCAAGAGATAATCTTGAGGTATTTTTCTTCACCTCTAGCACTGATTCTATTGTCGCAGCTCTGTCAAAAGTGCTTTTTGCAATAAGTACACAGCAAATAAATGTTATCAAGAAGAGCAATCCTTCTAAATTGATTGACTTAAAATCAAAGTAAGCAGCCAACAATACAAGACCAGTTAGCAACGTAAAAAATATCAACAACGATTGATGTAAAGGTTTTTTATTATAAATTAATATTGAGTTCATATTTGTCGGATCTTACCAATCTTGGTAATCAAGATGGATATGGAATAAGGATTAGACAGAAAACTGCCTAGCAGCCTGTACCATTTCCCCCATTTCATCAGTCCTCATTACAACAATCTTAACAGAGCTATTTCTTACACTAATCACACCATCCTTACCAACCAGTGAATTGTTCCTCTCCTCACTTAATTGAAGTCCTAAATGGGAAAGATTTTTTAAGACAAGAGCACGCAACTCTACACTCCTTAAGGACGCAGTTGCAGTAAAAACTAATGTATCGAGACCATTCAGGATAACCGTCTGTGAGGCTATCGCTTTTTGAATACTGTAAGTAAAAACTTCTAATGCATGAGTTGCCTTATCATCATTTTTTGAACGACGGTCTAACAACCTACGAATATCTGAGTCTCCAGCCATCCCTCGCAATCCACCATTAGTATTCACGTACATCTCCGCTTCAGAAGGGCGCCAATGCTTAACCTTCATCAATTCTAGCAGGGCTGAATTGTCAATATCACCCGCTCGACTACCCATTGGCAAACCTGTTGCAGGAGCAAACCCCATAGTAGTCTCAACACTCTTCCCATCTCTAACGGCGGTCACACTAACACCATTACCTATGTGACAAACAATCATCCTCTCAGGATCTATCCCTATAACTGAATGGATACGGCGTACAACCGAAGCTACCGACAACCCATGATAACCAAACCTGTAGATATCATGTTGCTTAGCATCGCTCGCCAAAATACTATACTCCCTAGCCTTTGCTGGCATCGTACTGTGAAAAGCACTATCAGAAGCAGCAATGATTGTACTCAGCTTAAAGTGTTTTCTGGCATTCTTAATCTCTCTCAAAATCACCGGCAAATGCAAGATTGCCGAACTTTCTCTTTTTTTAAGCTCATCGACATATTGATCGTCAATGACTGCATGTTTCTGAAAAGGAGTTCCTGGAGCGACTACTCTAATTACAACTTGATCAAGCACCTTTTTGTCACTTTTTACAAACAGAAACTTTTTAACTTCTTCCACAACAATAGAAAAGGAATCTGCGAATTCATCTTTTTTAACAGATTCACAAACCTGCTGGGTACCAGTAACAAACGAGCACATTTCAAAGCCTGTATCTGTATCTTCAAACTTTAGTTCGAGAACTATTTTTCCATCACTATATAAGGCATATTTTCGAGATGAACTTCCAGGATTAACGACTAACGTTGTTCCCATACCCATTTTGTAATATTATCCATATCCTCTCCATGTTCAATCACGTAAGCACGGTGTTCTGCAAGTTTTTCTTGGAAATTTGAAATGTGTTTTTGTGCTTCTTCTTCTGGTATAACACCTTGTTGTGCAGCCTTAGCAAAGACGTCCATTGCTAAATGAAAACGGTCAACTCTGTTGCGAACCATCATATCGAAAGGTGTTGTAGTAGATCCACTCTCTTCATACCCATGAACAGTAAATCGGTCAGGTTTTTGAACATAATCAAATAAAATCTGTTTGATTGTCTGTGGGTAACCGTGGAAATTGATAATTACAGCCTTATCCTTAGTGAAATAATGTATAAAGTCATGACGTAAAACTCTACACTGAGAATTACCAATACCTAAAGCTGACAATGATGTGATATTTACATACCGCATACGTATAGACGGTGTGCATTTACGAACAAGACTCATAGCAGCCAGAACTTCAAGTGTTGGATAATCTCCAGCCGAACTAAGTACAATATCTGGATTAACATCACTGGCAAAATCCCAAATAGCAATACCATCTTCAACATCTTTTTGAGCCTCTTCTAGAGTTCTCCAAATAGGCAATGGTCTCTTTGAGCCAACAAGAACATTAATTTCTTTAGTTGATGCCATCATCCGATTAAAGGTTACTAGGGCTGTATTTGCATCTGCTGGAAAGTAAACGTTAGTGAAACAACCTTGTCTCTGTAAAATCCCGTCAATAAAGCCTGGGTTTTGATGAGAGAACCCATTATGTTCTTGTCTCCAAGCACCTGAAGTCAAGATATAGTTCAGCGAAGGGATTGTTCCTCGCCACTTAACAGTGCGGGCAATTTTTAAGAACTTTGCATATTGATCTGCCATACTAGCGACAATTTGTACGAAAGCCTCATATGAAACAAAAACCCCATGTCTACCTGTTAAAACATACCCTTGAAGAAGACCCTGGAGACTGTGTTCAGAAAGCATTTCCAAAACTCTCCCATCCCAAGCAAGGTCTTTATCCCATTCTTTATGTGGCCACACAAAAGCTCTATTAGTTACTTCAAATACGGCTTGTAATTTGTTGGAGTAGGTCTCGTCGGGTGACATTAGGCGGATATTTCTGTTACCTTCATTTTCTTTCATGATATCCCTCAAGTAAGCACCAATCAATTCCATTCCACTTTCAGTTCCACAGATAGGGTCATCTAAATTGCAAGTATTGGGTTTTATGTAATTTTTAACATCTGGCAAGACTAGAGGTTTGTAAACAGGGTTACCACCACGAGCATGTGGAGTATCTCCCATTTTTTTACCTTCTCTAGGGACCAGACTTTGAACATCGTCGTCAAACTTCTCACCATCAAAAAGCTCTTCGAACTTGTATGAGCGTAACCATTTTTCGAGTTGGATTAATTGCTCAGGGTTAGTCCTAGCCTCTCCAGCAATCACTTGATGTGAGTAATGATTATCTTCGATCTTTTTATCTCCGATATAATCAATACTGTTCCATCCCTTAGGAGTACGCAAAATAATCATTGGTAGTCTCGGTGTCTCATGCAAGGTTCCTTCTCGAGCACAATGCTGTGTGAAGCGAATCGCCTCAATAGCATCATCCATCACAGTCATCATTCTTGAATGAACATCTTCTTCAGTATACGCATCAACGAAGTGAGGCTCATAACCATAACCATAAAACAATGATTGTAATTCCTTATCGCTCATTCGACCAAAGAAAGTTGGACCGGAAATCTTATAACCATTAAGATGCAGGATCGGCAAAACAGTACCGTTAGTAGCAGGGTCGATAAGCTTGTTGAGATGCCAAGCAGTAGCAGTAGGACCAGTCTCAGCCTCCCCATCTCCCACCAAACAAGCCACTATTAAATCAGGG
>CAZEUI010000020.1:1918-13073 GCA_964515625.1 uncultured Candidatus Saccharibacteria bacterium | reverse complement strand
AGTAAATTTACGATTTCGACCCTCAAGATACTTGATGATTTCATACGCAAGATCAAATCTAGCTGGAGACTCTTCTTCTAGAAGTGTTCCACCATGCTTAGTAATAGTATCTTTCAAAGATTGAAAGATAGTAGCAACTTCCCCCTCAGCAACTGTTGGAAGGATATGGAAAGCAAGTTCGTAGCTCGCAAGCTCTCGCTCGTTCACATCAGAGTCTACTTCAGTCGCTGGCATATTTTTATCTGTCATTTAATGATTTTTAGAGAGATACTGAGATCGAAGTGATTTGTTTTGCTTTAAAACTTTTTACTCTTCACTACTACTCACCACCCTCGCTACTAATAACGAAATGAACAATACCACAGATACCCTTACTCCTCAAGCTTATCTGAACACAAATGACACTTATTTTTATTTTTAGGATGTTGATAAATCTTTATTCGTGATAGACTGCTTAAACATGAAACTATCTCACGACTCAATTCTTTACCTTGCGGCCACCATTGCTGTCATGGGAATTGTCTCCTCTAGTTATTTGACGATTCAAAATAAAGACCAGGAATCTCAAATAAAAACACTGGAGCAAGAACGCGATTTTTCCGTTCAAACAAACAACCAGAAGAATGCTGAGCTAGAAGTAGCAAGTGTAACTATCACTGAACTGCACAATGACTTAAGTAACATCAAGAAAACCCTTGAAGACCTAGCTGACGACTATCGAGACGAAAAAAAGCAGAATGATAAATTTGAAGACCAGATTCGTGACTTAGCAGGCACACTCGGAGATTTAGACAAACTAGCTAAGCTAGACACTGAACTCTTGGCAAAATATTCAAAAGTATACTTCTTAAACGAAAATTTTATTCCTGAAAAACTAGAACAGATCCCGAGTAGATACATTTTAGATGGAAAAGATGTTCAATTTTTCCATGCCTATGCAATTAACCACTTGAAGGACATGTTTAAATCAGCAGCTAGAGACAGTGTTGATTTGCAAGTAGTTTCCGCGTACAGATCTTTCGATGAACAAGCTAGTCTTAAAGGTCAATTTACCCAAGTGTATGGAGAAGGAGCTAATACATTCTCAGCCGACCAAGGATACTCTGAGCATCAGCTCGGCACAACAGTAGACATAACGGTCGAGTCTGTAGGAGGTACTTACAACAGTTTTTCTGAAACAAAAGCTTTTACATGGCTAGAGAAAAACGCTTACAAATACGGCTTCATTCTTTCCTATCCTGAAGATAATGATTTTTACATCTACGAGCCCTGGCACTGGCGTTTTGTTGGTACTGAGTTAGCAAAACACTTAGATAGAAGTCGCAATGACACCTTCTATTCTATGGAGCAAAGAGAGATTGACGATTATTTACTTGAGTTTTTTGACTAAGAAACAACCTATTTAGTTAGCCATTTTGGTATATTTTTACATTGCTTTAAATACTTATCAGCTACGTCTTTTTTGTTTGGTAGTGACCCAAAATGAGCTATCGATATCATGTAGCTAAATGCCTTTGCAAATGCAAGGTCATCTTCGGAAAACTCAAAAACTTGATGATAGTCAAAATATCCCCTTTTAACTTTATCTGCTGCTTCTTTTGAATGAAGCACCTCTATATTAACCATAATATTACACAAGTTTACATGGGGAACACCATACCACCAACAGCTCATTGGCGGAAGAATATCAATAAAGTGTGGCTTACCACCCCGAATAAATATATTTTCGTCATGATTATCCAGATTTACACTAAGATGACTACCTACAATTTTCTTATATTTTATTTTATTTTCTTGTAAATGCTGATCTAAAGCATCTAGACATTCTGACTGAACAACTTCGTCTTGATACTTTTCTGGCATCCAATCTACAAACTTCTTAAGAAAGACCATTCGCTCTGAAGCTAAATTGTACCAACATAAACCATCAGGAACCTCTACCTCACACTCTGACACTGACTTAGCAGTCTGATATCCAAGTTGATATAAATCACCTTCATTAATATCATTTTGCAAAAGCTGCTCATGCAAATTATACTTAAAATCTAAATGCTCCATTTCATACAATACATATATTGACGAACCGTCATATGGTGCAATGTCCACTTTCTCGTCTGTATAATAAACAGAGTACATGTTTCTATAAATACCATTACTAAAATATTTATTTAAACGGAAATCATGTTCAACAAAATGCTTTCTTTTCACTGTCGGTGCCAACACCCCTTTAATAAAATCATCTTTATCAGAATGAGTTTTGTATAATTTATATACAGTATCACCATAGAAAAAAATATGAGCTAATCCAGACTCAGTGCATTTATCCGGAATACCTTTTATGCACCCAGTAACCCGACCTTCTTTGAAGGAATCAAAAATAAGTTGATCTAGTTTATCTGTCCAGTCTAATGTAGACATACATTATTACAGTCTACCAAAAAATTTTAATTAAATAGAGTAATATTTCGTAGACATTTTAAATAACTTATTGTATAATCAAAAGCGAATTGTACTTTTAGTTACCGAGGAGTAAATAATGAGAGAAGAAAACTTTTCGACAAAAACGTTCATCGAGGCGGTAATTTTGTTCAGCCAGCCTATTTCAGATAATTTTGGGAGAGTAATTAATTATGAAACTAAGGAGGATAACACTCCTGTAACAAGCATAGATAAACAGATCAACAGTTTATTCATGAACTGGGTAAAAAAGTTTCCTAATCTTGGCTTCATAGGAGAGGAAGGAAATGGCACCTTTAACCAAAAATATATACTTTTAGTGGACCCTCTTGATGGTACTGAAGTATTTATGCGAGGAATAGCAACCAGCACTACCATCATGACACTTATGAGAATGGATAATCAGGGCACGGGAACTCCAATCTTTTCTATAATTCACAATCCTATTACCAAAGAGGTTTGGTATGCTAGAGAGAATGCTGGAGCCTACAAGTTTTTAGCAGGTTGCGCCACTAAAAAGACCTTACAAACACCCAAAACATCAGGTTGTATTCGTACAGCAGTGTATGCCTGGCCGGGAGCTAGTCATAATTTATTAATGATTAGTAAAGAAATTGTGAACGATACTCGCTTCAGTGACCAGCAGATTGGAGCTCTGGGAATTGGAGGAGCTTTGATTGCTCAAGGAACTCTCGATGTTACAGCTTGTGGAACAAGTAGCGCTGTTGAAGTCGCAGCAATGTCACTAATAGTCCGAGAGGCTGGTGGTACGGCTATGAACCTTAATGGAGACCCTGTTAAGAGCTTCGAGCTCGGGACATGGAAAGGAAAGAAAGACTTTTTACTTCCTGATGGCGCTATAATAGCAAACAACCCGGAGAGCGCTAATACTCTCCTTTCGTTCATTCAAGAAAATCAACAATAACCTAAAGACCCATTAGATTTATCTAGTGGGTCGCTTTTATTTAAAAAGGTTCTCTAATTTTAAATAAATGAGATGGGGATAATATTTTATATATTATACAATTTCTGAGCGTTTTTCAACAACTGTTCTCGAACGACATTATCGTCTACCCCTTTCATCTGAGTAATAGTTTTATAGACCTCTTGCACCATCCAAGGCTCACAACGTTTACCTCGATGTGGAACTGGTGCTACGTATGGACAATCAGTCTCTCCATGAATCATGTCCAGTGGTGAGTATTGCACTAACTCTCTATATGGCTTAGCAAAAGTAATAACACCAGTAAAGGAGATTGTATAGCCTAGGTCGAAAAACTCTTTAGCTTGAGCAATCGTGCCAGCATAAAAATGAGCATTACCCCTTACTTTTGCTTCACTTTTTATAATTTCTAGAGCATCGTCATAAGCATCCCGCTTTTTACCAGCAACCCTACCCTCCGGAGCATTGCGCAAGTGCAACATTAAAGGCTTGCCCACCTCATTTGCCAAAGCTACTTGAGCTTCGAAAACATCTCGTTGTTGCAGATAAGTATCTTCACTGTAATGAAGATAATCAAAGCCACACTCCCCAATACCTACAGTCTTATCACCTTCTGCCAATTTTTTATAAAAATTGTAATCAAAAACACTCTCCAAATCTTCACCATCAGAAACAGTGCCTACATCAACAGAAATAGGATGTAGACCAACAATCGCCCAGGCACTATTGTACAAACTGGCTAGTTCTACAGCTAGCTGACTAGTAGACTTGTTTGTACCAACGTTTATCATACCAACCTTTTCATCCTTACACTTACTAAACACTTCATCTCTATCTACAGAAAACTGAGACAGGTTTAGATGAGCATGAGTATCAATATAATCAATTTTCATACGCAAATCCTACCATAAAATCCCCAACCAACACTACCTATATAGTACAGTTAACTGTACTATATAGGTATGACTAACATTTCTAAGAGGCAACTAAAACCTGAACATTTGGATAAATTATTTACTCAACTTAGTAACGTCTCTTTACTTCTGACTGAAGATACGGCTTCAGACTTTTTCGATGACTTACTTGGCACAGAAGAAAAAGTAATGCTTGCAAAAAGACTAGCTGCAATAGCAATGTTTATTGAAGGTAATTCTTCCTATCGAGTCTGGCAATTACTTAAAATCAGCCCTGCAACTGCAGGTAAGATTCGTTTAAATTACAAATCTGGGAAATACGCAAAAATAGAAGGTGTTTTAAGGTTAAACAAAGATACTTATGTTCAATTTTGGAAAACATTAGAAATTATTCTACAAGCAGGAATGCCGACCAAAGGACGAGGTCGCTGGAAATCAGTTTTCAATCAACAAGACTAATGAGTAGTACAGTTAACTGTACTACTCATTAGTCTTAGTCAGTAATCCACCCCTATAACTACAGGTATTCCTAAATACCTTAGACTTATTTATTTCTAACATCTAGGATTTTTACTTTTCCAATCTCTTAAACAAGTTTTCTGGTTTTTTATTAGACAATACAGCTTCTTTAATTATCTTATTTGCCTCTGGCATTAATGGAAATAACATTCTCCCGATAAAGTATACCTCTTGCACAAGCTTTTGAATTATCTTTATAGCAGCTTCTTTATCTGTCTTTATCAATTTAAAAGGCTCAGTTTCAGCTATTTTTTCATCTAAACCACCTACCTTGTTCCAGACAAAATCAGAACACTCTTGAAAATTATATGAATCTAATGCTGATATAAATTCTTTGTCTATACTACCCCTAGAAGGACGCTCAATAGGCTCATCTAGATGAGTCTCTGCCATCTTCATTACTCGCGCTACAAGATTACCCAGCCCATTAACCAGATTTGCTGTATACCATTCATCCATTTTTTCCCACGTTAAATCTGAGTCGTCTGTAGAATGGACATGGCGAAGTAGTATGTATCTTGAAGCATCAGTACCGTACCGTTCAACTGATTCGTATGGGTCTATCACATTACCTAAGCTTTTACTCATTTTATGACCACCACTATTGATAAAGCCGTGATATAAGACGGTGTCTGTTGCTTTAATATTGGCACTTTTTAAC
Organism: uncultured Candidatus Saccharibacteria bacterium; assembly: GCA_964515625.1. Taxonomy (GTDB): domain Bacteria; phylum Patescibacteriota; class Minisyncoccia; order Phycocordibacterales; family UBA918; genus OLB19. The sequence continues at coordinate 7,579 of CAZEUI010000020.1, read as the reverse complement.
ATTGCTTGCCAGATGATAGATTGAAAACGAATCTGATCTTTTCCGCCTAATTGTAATGTTTCTCCATTTTCCCAGAATTTTGCAAAGTCTCCTTCCTTATCGTCTGGCCAGCCTAATGTTGAAATATAGTTAGTTAACGCATCAAACCAAACATACATTACATGATCATCGTCATTCGGAACATTAATTCCCCAGTCCATTCGAGATTTTTCACGAGAAATACTTAAATCATCTAACCCTTTTTGTACAAAATTTAAAGCTTCTTGTCGACGCCAATCTGGTAAAACAGAACCTTCTTTTGCCAAAAATTCTAGTAAATAATCTTGATATTTAGATAGTCGGAAAAAAAAATTCTCTTCTTCAACTTCCTCTGGTTCGACCATATGATCTGAACACTTACCTTCAACTAGGTCATTCCCTACCTTAAACGCTTCACAGCCGACACAATACAGACCTGTATATTTTTTCTTATAAATGTCACCTGAAGCATCGCAACGACGCCACATTTCCTGTGCTGCCAATTTATGCTTTTCGTCAGTAGTTCGAATAAAATTATCACAAGAAAGATTAAGAGCGTCTTTCAGATTATTAAATTCTAAAGCGTATTTATTGACATATTCTTGCCTACCAACACCAATTTTATCAGCAGCTCGAGAAATCTTCTGCCCATGCTCATCAACACCCATATTAAAAAACACTTCCTCACCCTGCAGTCGCCAATAACGAGCAAGCGTATCAGCCTGCACAAATTCAAGAGCATGCCCCATATGCGGCGACGCGTTTACGTAAGGTAAAGTAGTAGTAATGTATTTCGGTGTTTTTTCATTCATAGTATTTAATACTTTATCACTAAAACATCAACAATGAAACATAAACTCTATAGTACAGTTAACTGCACTATAAAGTTTATGTTATCTGTTGACTCAATTACGCAATCAATTCTTTCGAATGAAAAAAGTCACTAGCAAACCTACTTTAGATATTCTATCAAATCTTCAATCTTCACCCGTACTTGCTCACCAGTATCACGATCTCTTACAGTTACAGTATCTTTTAGCTCTGATTTTTCTTCACCGAGCGTCTCGAAGTCAATTGTTACACATGAAGGTGTGCCGATTTCGTCCTGACGACGGTAGCGCTTTCCGACATTACCACTATCATCAAATTCTGTTCGTATTTGCGCAGACAATAATCTAAATACTTCCTGCGCTTTCTCAACTAGCTTTGGTTTATTTTTTAAGAGAGGAAAAACAGCTACCTTGATTGGGGCTAATTTTTTAGGAAATCTCATCACAACCCGCTTATTCCCACCCAATTCATCTTCATCATAAAACTCAGTCATCACCGCTAAAAAAGTACGATCTACTCCGACAGATGTCTCTATGACATGAGGAACATATTTTTCATTAGTATAAGGATCTAGATACTCCATTGACACTCCTGAGAATTTTTGATGTTGAGAAAGATCATAATCACCTCTTGCATGAACACCTTCCATCTCCTTAAAACCAAAAGGATAGTTATATTCAATATCAAACGCAGCCCTTGCGTAAAAGACTAAGTTTTCATGCTTATGCCACCGCAAGCTCTCCTCCTTAAAACCGAGATCAATATAGTATTGCATTCGCTTCTCCTTCCATTCTTCAAACTTACACATCTCATCCTCTGGTGACACAAACATCTGCATCTCCATTTGTTCAAACTCTCTTTTTCTGAAAATATATTGCCTTGGAGCAATCTCATTACGAAATGCCTTACCTATTTGAGCAATACCAAAAGGAACTTTCACTCGAGTACTATTAAGAATATTTTTAAAATTAATATAAATTCCTTGACAGGTTTCACCACGAAGATACGCAGGCTCTTTGGTCCAATCTTCTGAGAAATTACCGAGATTTGTTTGAGCCAGCAAATTAAACCTTGTCACCTGACCAAACTTTTTTTGACCACATTTAGGGCAAACTAGATTATCTCTATTCGTGTCAAAAATTTGATTAATTTCATCAACAGACATTTTTTCGTCAGCAAATATTTCAATGTCTTCGAGAAGATGATCTGCTCGAGAACGAGTATTACATTCCTTACATTCCACAAGAGGATCAGAAAATCCACTAACATGCCCAGAAGCCTCCCAAACCTTAGGATTTGTTACGATTGATGAATCAAGCCCAACAATATTAGCCTCCTGATTAACCACTGATTGCCACCAAACAGTCTTAATATTATTAGCCAGCTCAACACCGTAAGGCCCATAATCAAAAGAACCAACAAAACCACCGTATATTTCACTACCAGAAAACACAAAACCTCTCCTTTTACACAGGGAGACTATCTTTTCCATTGTATCAGAATCCTTTTGCATATCGTTTTTATCTTATCACTACACCATTATAATTTTTGTAACCCATTTCTAAGGACAAATTGGTACTAATAGACTCTGAATCATCTTCTAATAAAGCACTTGTAAAAGCGTCATTCCCTTTCAAGCTTTGTGAATTTACTAAAATTGGTATTTTTTCAACTTGAGACAAGCTGGGTTTTAATCCTACCTGAAAAGAAAATTCTCTTCTTTCACCCAAAGGAACATCTCCTATGTCCCACAGAATCTGTTTGCTCACATCGTTATAAATTATCGTACCATCTACATCATATTCATCAAGCCATTTAACATGAATCGGTAATGATGTTTTTAGTATCATGCCTGAAACATCATTAGCATCAGTCTCAGCCACCAGAGTGATCGTATATGAAGTAAATTTACCAACCTCAGGAGGAACTGGCCCCACATCTACAAACCTACTGATATTTCGACCAACTTGACCGGATGTAGTAATAAACGATGAGTATTTTGCCTCAGCAACAGCCGAGCCAATAAGAACTTCTTGAGCACTACTTTCAGCGACTCTTCTAGCATATACATTTATCTCCATATCAAAAGAAGATTCTGTATGATTTTCATTTTGATTGATTGTATACTCAATACCACGAGTACTTCCTGGTAAAACTTGTTGAAAGGATTCGTTATTTGAAACTTCCCATCTCACCGATCCTGTATTTGAATCATAAAAACCTGAAGTACTATCAATCAATTCTGTAGATACAGCACTTCCTCTCGGAATAACTTCTACAACCATATCATATACAGTTTCATCTAAAGTATTAGTGATATTAAGATTAATACTTGCAGTCTCTTCTTGCGCCAAAATAACAACATCATTTTTATCTCCGTTAATATTCACTTGCACATCAATAAATGGTCTTTCTATCAGGAAATCTGCTTGAGTCTTGGCTAAGATTGACTTTAAAGAATACTCATCCTCCACATTAAAAGGTCCAGCGTTAAAGTTAATCCTATATTCATCATCAGTAAAACCCTGAGCCTTACCTTTAATAGTAATAACGAATGACTCTTCGGGAAGCAATTCGTCTATCTTCCAAACATTTTGTCCATATATAGGCTCAATATCTGCAGACCGATAAATGAATCCGTTAGGATATGACGCTGTTACTAATATGTCATTTAAAAGTGACGAGGAGTTTGAAGAGACAGTGAGAACTATATCCATCCTTTGTCCAGAAGCCACCTTACTCTCAAAATCAGCTATTAGTATTAGTGGTGATGAGCTGATTCTAAAAGCTAACGAATCGGCTTTTTTTGTAAATACACTATCTGAACCATCTACACTAAACTCAATCATTGCCTCAATTTCCTTTCTGACATCAACTTCTCCATAAACAAGAACTTTTACATTGATATTTTGTACAGATCCTGGGTCAATTTTATCTAAAGGTATTCTTTCTTCAAAGACATTATGGGAAGAATCCCCTGTAGATCTTGTCCCTTCTGGATATTTTAAAATTAACGTTCCTGATTCGATAGGAACAGTATTTTGATTGTCTACAGAAATCGTTAACTCCATAATTTCTCCTCCACCTATTAATGATTTACCTTGCAAGGAAACGTGAATATTTTGGCTAGAAATCTTATTACCACCAAAATACATAAAAGCACTAGAGACTATTGCAACAAAAACGAACATCAAAAAACTACCAATCAAAACAAAACTACGGTATCGTCTTTTCGGCTTTTCTTTAACATTAAATTCGCTTGGCACTGTCTGTTTTCGAGGATCACTTTTTAGAGTATCTACCTGAGCATTTGATTCTACATTCTCCACTCGTTCTTTTTCCACACTAACACTTCCCCAATTACGAGAAACGTTGACTTTTATGTCTGTTAGATCATGTCTTACAATTTTACTAATCTTTGACCCCCGATTATACAGTCGTCTACGCATGTCTTTAATTTGCTCTTCTGTATGCAAATTTTTCATATCTTAAAGTATATCACTACTGAGAGCAGGTCATAAATGACTAACCAAAATAGCTTGTGCATACAATGAATTCATCCTCTCTTCAATCGACAACGAATAGCAATCTGAGACCTTGTCTAACTCCACATCAAACACCTCATAAGAGATTCTTTTTTTGTCGACATAACCAAGAAGTCTTAATATTTTCACTTGAATCACAACCAAAACAAAAGATTGTCTCTCGATATACTTACTTACGTTTCCTAGAGATTTTAAGGAAAAATCAAACAACACTTCAGACACTTCTTCTCCTTTTACAAACCTTCGTAATAAACGAAATACGCTTACTACACTACCACGAGACTCTCTATCTACAGCCTCTTGGTAATAATTTTTCTGAGCTTCAACACTACCTATCCTCCAACCTCTTTTAACCTTTATTAGCGAGACTCTAACTAATGAAAATTCTTGCAATGAGTAACGTTGCTTTGACTTTTCTTCTCGAGCACTACGCGCATTAGCATAAATCATCCCTGCTTTTTTAGTAAACAACAGATAAGAACGATCGGAAGTGTTCCGATCGTAAACACCACATACCAACGCTTCGGTTGTGAGTGTGTTGTATAGCATTAGATTTTCTTGATTGAGAAGCTGAAGTTAATATTATTGATCACGACAGTCACACCCTCAGTTTTTGCAAAAACTACAGATGACGCACCTACCGTACTAACCAACAAACTTTTATAATCTTCTACAGCTTTTTGACCAGCTTCATCAGTGTCGATAACTAACTCAATCTCATTGTGCTGCTCCAATCCTTCAGATTTTCTCTTTCCTTGCACAGCACGCATCAACTCTCGTACAGATCCTTCTGCTAGTAATTGTGAGGTGAGATTTATATCAAGAATAACTCTCTCGTCCTCATCTCCCAGCTTAAATGATACTGATTTTACATTTACTTCGTTTTTAATTACCGACAATAATTCTTCTGACAGCTTTTCTTTAGTAGTAATCTCCATTTCCGCAATCGGTTGTCGAACTTTTATATCTGCTTTAGTTCTTGCTTCTAGAGCTAATGTTACAAACTCTCTTGTTTTAACCATTTCTAACGACAAGGAAGAATCTACATCTCCTCCTACAGGCCATACTGACAAATGAACACTCTCAGCATCATCATCTTTCTTCACTGCCTGCCATAAGTATTCAGCATAAAAAGGCATCACTGGTGCGATTACTAAAGAAAGAGTCCGTAAAACATGTCGCAAAGTAGCGATTGTAGCATTCTTATCTTCAATACAACCCCCTTTCAATCTACTTCTGCTACGTCGCAAATACCAGACAGACAGGT
>CAZEUI010000020.1:0-1898 GCA_964515625.1 uncultured Candidatus Saccharibacteria bacterium | reverse complement strand
GACGGGGCGTGTCGCTTTATCAAGTTCGTAGCTTCTGTATCCAGCTGTAGATTCAGAAATCAGTTCATTTAGGCGTGAAATAATCCACCGATCTAAGATATTTTCAGAATCAGTACTTGGACCAACTTCACTTGCATACATCTCATACATCGCCAACACATTATGTAGACGTCCGATATTTTTTCGTTGCACTTCTAACACTTCTTTTTCAGAAAAACTAAAGTCTTCACCTCGAACAATTGATGAAGACAACATATAGAACCTCATGGCATCTACTCCTGTCCTATTCGCCAAATCCATTGGATCTGGATAATTTTGCAACGACTTACTCATTTTTCTTCCATCTTCGGACAAAACAGTCCCATTAATTATCACCTGCTCATATGGAGACTTGCCAAACAACGCTGTACCGATAACAATTAATGAATAGAACCATCCTCTAGTCTGATCAAGACCTTCAGCAATAAATTGTGCTGGAAATAGACCTTTCTCAAAAGAATCTTTATTTTCAAAAGGATAGTGATATTGGGCATACGGCATAGAACCACTTTCAAACCAACAGTCAAAGACATCTGGCACACGCTTAAGCTCGACATCTCCTTCGTATAATTTAATCTCATCAATATAAGGACGATGGAAATCCAATTCGTAATTATCATTATGAGGGAATGGTACGTAAGTCAACTGACGGACTTCAGCATTTTCAAGATAGATAGTACTGTCACCATCATGGACTTGCTGAGCTTCTTCTGGAGTACGTCCTATAACCGCTGATTCTAATGCAAACAACGGTCCGGCATGACTTACCAGCAGAATCTTCTTGCCTGAATAAGTATTGTTAAGGTCTTCAATAAACTCACCCATTCGTACTTGTATATCTCGACGATTCTCTGAACCTTCAAGACCCTCACGATAACGGCTTACCCATGACGAGAACTTTGCATTATATTCACTCCAGTGACCACCCTCAAAGTCATCACTCAGATCAGTCTCTTTAATCCTATCATCTTCAAAAAGGGTAGCTTTTGGAAAAGCTTTAGAAACAATCTCTGCTGTTTCCCGAGTCCTTTGAAATCCTGAATGAATAATTATATCAATATCAGCCGGAATATTCTCGAGAGCTTTCTCAGCCTGCTTTTTACCAAGATCAGTCAAACCATCAGCATTATTTTTATTACAACTAATTATCTCTTTAACATTACTCTCACTTTGACCGTGACGCATGATACTGAACGTATTTTTCTTGTCTTTTGTGTACTCCTGTAATTCTGACAATGATCCAAACACTTTATATTCACCAGACTTTTCATTTCTCCAGATTGGTAGTGGTGCTCCCCAGTAACGCTGACGACTGACAGCCCAGTCACGTGCGCCTTCCAACCACTTACCAAAGCGATTGGTACCAATATGTTCAGGAACCCATTTAACTTCGGAATTAACCTTTACCAAATCATCTTTTATCTTAGTCACTTCAACAAACCATGAGGTAGTAGAGTAGTTTAAAAGAGGAGTTTCACATCGCCAACAATGAGGATAACTGTGAGTAATTTTTTCTTTTTTAAGAACTTTTCTGTTAGCTTGCAGAGCTTTAAGCACCTCAATATCCGCAGACATGTGACTGACACCCGACTCATCATCATCTTTTGGCTTCACTAACTGTCCAGAAAAATCAGTCACAAACTCTTTAAAGTGACCCTCTTTATCAACATGATGCACAATAGGAACATTGTGCTCTTGAGCCAGCTTCAGGTCGTCATCACCGTAGGCTGGTGCAATATGCACAACTCCAGTTCCCTCCTCACCAAGCTCAACATAATCAGCATGATAAATAGTCCAAGCATTTTCTGCACCATCAACATTTTGTTTTTGAATATAGTCAAAAGAGGGCTTATATTTCT
>CAZEUI010000019.1:10476-13419 GCA_964515625.1 uncultured Candidatus Saccharibacteria bacterium | reverse complement strand
TTACTTGAAATTGTTTTTCATGGTTCTTCATATGATGGAGTAATGTAGATAGACGCATTGGCGAAAGAAATTCAGGGCCTAGAGGATATTTTAACAGCAGGAATACATTCTCTTAAGAAGAGCAAGAGAATTGATTTAAATAATTCAGATTTAGTCATATATGTTTCTGCTTTTGAAAAGAGTTCTTTTAAAAAACGAATTGTAGTTTTCAATAAAAAAACGAAGGAATTTTTACCATTGATAGAACTTTCTGGAGTAATTTTATTAGCACTAGCCACAGTCGCCGCTTATACACCAGAAGAAATAAAGAGTATCTCGCCAGAATTAATGTCCACTATTAGAGATGATGTTGTTGTAGAATTATTGCAGGATGAGAAATTTCTTAAGTCTATAGCAGCAGTTGTAGAGTCTGTTAAGTCTGAAGATGATTCTTGTAAATTTATATCTCCTACCAATAAAGAAGTAGTGATAACTTCAGAAATAAGTACTAAAATACAAGAGTTAACAGAACCTGAAGAGGAAGTTGAAGAAGGTGAATTTTATGAAATCATTCAAGGTTAAATTACAAAAGTGGATATAGATGCATTACGTAGACATGTTGGGTTTAAATACAATGGAGAGGGAACAACTATAGCAGCTACATTTGAAGAGATGCCTGACCTGATTGGACTAAAATCTTTATTGGGGGAATGGGTGGAGTTTAAAGGTATAGTATCTTATGTTGGGGCAACTAGAAGCCACATTGATATTAAAGAATATTCACGTGTTAAACGTATTGAACAAGATAGCCTCAATTTGCCCGAAGAAAAGGCGAAGGAACAATAAAACCACCCATAGGGTGGTTTTATTGTTTAGCTAGACTTACTGAGCTAATAGGGCGTTTTAGCCCTCTCGGTAGGTCTCGCTAGTTGGTGCCCCCAGCAGGAATCGAACCCGCATCCAAAGCTTAGAAGTCTCTTGTTCTATCCATTAAACTATAGGGGCGTTAATCTGTTTACTATTCACTTGAAAGTAAGTAAGAGTAACCATACCAGATATTTCTGTTTCAGAAAAGCTGTAGACGGTTTTTCTTTAGGGATTTTGTAAATAATCAGGTGTTGGAAGGAGAGTTGTCTTTCAGATTTGATGAGATTGAGTGATATTTTAATGTAAGACACAAAGGTCTGAGTGGTCCACACTCCTAAATTGAGACACCAGCCTAAGAGACTTCTGTTAACATAGAACCCTGTGAAAATCAAAAGAAAATTCAGTGCAGAATTAAAAGCAAAAATTGCACTGTCAGTTATTGACGGCAGTAAAACAGCTTTAGAAATCGGTAGAGAATACGATATTGGACCAAATTTAATCCATCGTTGGAAAGACCAACTTATCAGCCAAGCTTCTGGTGTGTTTGTGACTAAGATTGAAGATAAGGAAGAAGCAAAGAAAATCAAGAAATATGAGTACGTACATATCAGAAACATGCGGAATATTTACTGGAACACCTTGGAGAAATCCTATTGAAACCAAGACCAAAAGAGGAACAGTAGGCTATTTAGTCTCTAGTATTTGAGGAGCTACCAACCTACGAAGAAATAAAGACTGGAACACCTAAATTATCCTTATGTTTCAAACTAAAAAACACCCCGAAGGGTGCTTCTAGTACTGTTGTGCGCGAAGAGAGACTTGAACTCCCGACCTTCTCAGTGTAAATGAGCTGCTCTACCAACTGAGCTATTCGCGCGTGTTTTTTATTTTGTTGTCACTTTTGTTTTTCTTGTTCTGTACTTTATTTCGGGTACAGACACTATCTTACTTAATTTTTTGAAAAATACAATAGCAGCCAGCTTCGGTGTGTTGAAGCTGGCTGTGAAGCATGTTGTTCAAAGTGGGTATTTACGTAACATTGGTTGTTTCTTTGTGTGACCTTGCATGGGTATTTACGTAACTCTGGTTGTTTCTGCGTGGTACACCGCCATTTCCGTCGTGGTCGGGGCGATACCATCTATGCTTAAGGTGTCTGTTACCTTCACCTTTCGGTATGTGTTTGTTTTTGTTTGGCATCTAAAGAACTCCTATATATCATTAAGGGATCTTATTTATAGTTCATTTTATTTACTTTTGCAAGTATACTGTAGAGATATGGTTGAAATTAATTGTGTGATAACTGGTGTTGTTCAAGGGGTAGCATACCGGGTGTATGCTCAAGATTCAGCGACTGAGCTAAAACTTTTAGGGTATGTAAAAAATAATTCTGATGGTTCTGTGTTGGTTGTGGCTCAAGGAGACGCTACTATCTTGAGGGGGTTTATTGAATATCTGCACGAAGGGTCTTTGATGGCTGTTGTGGAAGGTGTTGCTGTTGAGTGGCGAAGTGTCGATATAACCTTTTCAGATTTTTCGGTGTTACATTAAGCATTATGCAAAAAGCTACGTTGAAATCTATCGGCTTTATTATGGATGGCAATAGGCGGTGGGCTAAAGATAACAGTCTTCCTTCTCTAGGGGGTCACAGGCGGGGATACGAGGTGTTTTTAGACTCTTTAGGTTGGGTTTGTGACTCTTCTGTTCAACATGCTGTTTACTATGCCTTCTCGACTGAAAATTGGAAGCGAGATGAGAAAGAGGTTGCTTATCTCATGACGTTATTTAGAAAAATTTTAAAGGAAATAAAGAAAGAGCAAGAGAAGCGGAAGATTAAAGTCAGGATAATCGGTAGGTGGGAAGATTTTGCTGAGGATATTCAGAAATCAATGGGTCTGGTGGAAGAAAATAATAGTAAGTACTTAGATGCAAAAACTACCATCTGGATAGCCTTGTCTTATGGTGGTCGAGCGGAGATTGTCGAAGCTGTAAATAAGGCTGTCGAGAAAGGGGAGAATGTCACTGAAGATAGTTTTGAGAAGTTGCTGTGGACAGCAGAGTTGCCTGACCCCGATTTGATAGTACGAACTAGTGGGGAGA
>CAZEUI010000019.1:9812-10419 GCA_964515625.1 uncultured Candidatus Saccharibacteria bacterium | reverse complement strand
AGTTGTTATTTATTGATAAACATTGGCCAGCTTTGGTTAAGGAGGATTTTGAGGAGATGTTGGCGGAGTTTGAGTTGAGGGAGCGGAGAAAGGGGAAGTAGAGTGTATGACTCCCTCTTTACAATAGGCGTATTATATGGAATATTAAACAAGCTCAGTGAGAGCTTGTTTTTTAATCAGTGGCAGTGTGTCGCTTTTTTCAGTGGAGAAGATAATGAATCAGATTTTGACAAAAGAAGATAGAACTAACATCGCTATGAAGAGATGCGTTCTTCTGTCTCAGATAAGGGGTGGAGCAAAATTTCAGATTTCTGAACGAAGTCATGTTCGTTATGACGAAAACTATTTAACTAACATCAGTATCTGTTATGATATCAACACAGGTTTGTCTGTTGGTGATAAAGTTCTTATTAATTGTGTCATAGAAGCTCCTTGGAGCTATGAAGAAGATAGACCTAGCTACACTTTTGACCCCTGTAGAATAATTGCTTTTGTTACTTTAAAAGCAAGGGTGAAAAGAGCTTTTTTTGAAGACATATTTTGTGTCTTGTCTAAGACTGGTACTGATGATTATTCTGTTCCTGGTAATTTCTTTATGGTGGGGAGT
>CAZEUI010000019.1:9141-9802 GCA_964515625.1 uncultured Candidatus Saccharibacteria bacterium | reverse complement strand
AAAAAGCCGTATAGCTTTGGGCTTTGCACAGTCTCTAGAGCTTGTTGAATCAAAGTAGTCTAGATCTAGAAGTGAGTTAATGGGTGGAGGTGTAAATATTTACACCTCCACCTCATTTTGAAGTCCTGCTATTAGGGCTTCTTTTTTATGCCAAAATTTTGACTTAAGATACTTTTAAATACATACTATAAATAATATGAATCAAGAGAATTCTGAGATAGAAAATAAAGAAGATCCTGTAGTCCTCTATGAGGATGATTTGGTGATGGTTATAAACAAGCCTTACGATTGGCTGACTCATGCTGACGGTCATAATGATGCTCCTTCGGTGGTGGAGTGGTTGTGCAAGCGTGTTCCTGAGGTTCGAGGTGTCGGAGAAATTGGTTATTCTAATAAAGGAGAAGAGTTGGACCGTTCTGGAATAGTTCATCGTCTGGATCGGGAGACTTCAGGAGTTTTGATCTTAGCAAAAACTCAAGAAGCTCATCAGCATCTAAAACAGCAATTCAAAGACCGTTTGGTTAGTAAGGAATACCGAGCGTTTATTTATGGTCGAATTAATGACCGCTGGGGAACTATCAATCGTCCGATCGGACGTAGTGTTAAGGATCATAGAAGACGGTCTGCAGAACGTGGTGCTAAAGGTGTGCTTCGGGAAGCT
>CAZEUI010000019.1:0-9127 GCA_964515625.1 uncultured Candidatus Saccharibacteria bacterium | reverse complement strand
GAAAGGATTGGTATGGGAGAGTATCAAGATGAATCTTTTTCCTATGTAAAGTTAATGCCGAAGACTGGACGAACTCATCAGTTGCGAGCTCATCTGCGTGCAATCGATAGGCCTATTGTGATGGATGGTTTGTATGCTGAAAGAAAGATCCCTAATTCAAATAATTTAGGATTGAAAAGGATGTCTTTGCATGCACATATCCTAGAAATTGTTCTTCCGAACGGTTCAAAAGAAAGATTTGTCTCACCGTTACCAAAAGAATTAGACACAGCTGCGGATCTACTAGCGGGGGAGTAAGTTGATGTTATCGGTGGTGATTAATTTATTCTAGATAATAAATTTGAGCGAACTTGTGATTCTTATTGCAGGATGTTCAATATTATGGTAGATTGTGGCACGTTTAAACGACTCATTCGTTTTATTTATTCGAAAAAACTATTATTATGAAAGCAGTATTGACAGGAGTTCAAATATCTCCAGTAAACATGGAGGATCGAAAAGTACTTGGTATTAGAGCCGGTGATACTATTCGTGTTCACCAAAAAATTCAAGACAAAGGTAAGACCCGTATTCAGATTTTTGAAGGGTTGGTTTTAGCACGAAAGCACGGTGATGAGCCAGGAGCAACTTTCACCGTACGTAAAGTAGCTAGTGGAGTTGGAGTAGAAAAAATTTACCCTCTATACTCACCATTGATTGATAAGTTGGAGATTGTGAAGCGAGCTAAAGTTCGTCGAGCAAAGCTTTACCATATTCGTGAGAAAGTTAATCGAGAGATTAAGAGACAAATGCGTCGAATGAGTCTTGTGTCTATGGCTACAGAATCTGATGCTGAAGCTGCTGCTCGTAAAGCAACAGAAGCTGAGTTGGCTGAAGCAGAGGCTAAGAAAGTAGAATCTGAAACTAAGGTTGAAACAGTAGTCAAGACTGAAAAGGTTGAAAAAACTGCAGAAGAAGTGAAGGTTGAAGCTCCTGAAGTTTCAAAGGATGAGAAGAAAGACTAATCTAAGTTTTAAAAAAGAGATGAGCCTGTAGGCTCATCTCTTTTTTATTTAACAGGTCAGTCAATTTACTTGAATTACAGTTTGATTTCAGGCATAATATCCGAGAAGAATATGTCCACGTGGCGGAATTGGTAGACGCGCTACCTTGAGGGGGTAGTGAGAGCAATCTCGTGCTGGTTCAACTCCAGTCGTGGACACAAGGTTAAATAGAGTGGTTTACCCCGCTCTATTTTTTATATTTGCTATACTAAGTATATTCATGAAAACAAAAACAGATTTATCATATGGAATCATTCCTATACGTAGAGTGGGGGATGTTTGGAAAGTATTCTTGATCCACCAATACAGCCGTATCGGTGACAACTCATACTGGGTTTTCCCTAAAGGTCATCCCGAAGCTGGTGAGACAAAGTTAGAAACAGCTGCTAGGGAGTTGATGGAGGAGACTGGTATGGTTGCCAAAAAAACACTTACCGAACCTTCTTTTAGTCTTCAGTACTCATTTGTGTACGACGGAGTAAAAATCTTAAAAACAGTCGAATTTTTTATTGGTATTATTATTGATGAAAAATATAAACTGGGTGAAGATGAGGTGAAGGAGGCTGGATGGTATTCATTAAATGATGTCTCCGGACGTTTGGATTATAGAGATACCAAGCAGTTGTTTAAGTCGATTAGGAATTTCCTTGAGTCATACCCATCTGCATAATTACTTTCTAATAAAACCGGTGTTTAATTTTAATTAAACACCGGTTTTATTAAGTGCGGATCAAGGTGTCTTAATCTGTAAAAATCTCCATTTTAACTTTGGATACAATGTTATCCAGACTGCTATGTGCTTTTATGATGTAGTCAGCAATGCTTCCGTCATGAGCATTGGCGATATTCTTAACATCATCCATCGAGGTGAGCATTATCACTTTCGCAGTCTTGCCCCAAGGGTCTTGTCGTAGTTTTTTTAATGTCTCATGCCCGTCCATTAGCGGCATTATAATATCTAGCAGGATTATATCTGGGTGTTTCGAGAGAGCTTTTTCTAGTCCTTCAACTCCATTTTTTGCAGTAGAAGTGGTGAATTTTTCCTGCTCCATAGCTTCAGCAATCGCTTCTCTAATATCTACCTCATCCTCAATTATCAGTACATGTTTTTCCATATCAATAAATATTAACACGGGTAATAGAATGAGGGTAGATTACCGACTATTATGTTGAAGCAGAGGCTGGTATTATAGTAAGTATGTTACTTATTAAAAATATGAAATTATTAAATTTTTTTTGGTATAGCATACTGGTTTTGATAATAGGATTAATGGGTATGATCATTACTTTATTCAGTGAAGGCAAGTTAAGTAGGGGGGAGGTTTACATAATTAGCGGGATAGTGATGATGGTCACCTTAGGGTTTTATTTTTTTAAAAATAAAGTGAGTGAACAACAAGACATTCTTATTTCACAATCTAATTTTGCACACAATGAAGTTTTTGCGTCATTATATGAACGCAGTCCTGTCGGGTATTTAACTATCGAATCAGATGGTAGTGTGGTCGACAGTAATCCTGCAGCAATAAACTTACTTAGTTGTACATCAGATGAGATAAAGGCTGTTAATTTTTATTCTTTATTAATATCTGACGTTGATACGGATGCTTCAGTTATAGGGAGTAAGGCTGAGGCTGGTGTTACGATTAATGACAAAGAGGTTTCTATCAATACTTTGTCAGGGGAGATTATTTGGATCACCTTGTCAGTTTTTGTGTCGGGTAATAAAAATCAGAGAATAGTTTCTCTCTTTGATGTGACAGACAAGAAGAGTATAGATACTGCAAAATCTGAATTCGTTGCTTTAGCAACACATCAATTACGAACCCCCATATCAGCTATTAGATGGAATGTTGAGTTGTTAGAGAGAAATTTAAGAGAAACTAAGACTGATGATCAAGAGCGCTATCTAATAAAGATAGAGAGAAATGTTTTTCGAATGATCGATCTAATTAACGATTTTCTTAGCGTTTCAAAATTAGAGATGGGAACCTTTGCTACTAACGAAGAGGACATTGTTTTGTCAGAATTTCTTTTAAAAGTTCTTGATGAATTTTCAGAAAAGATTACTGAAAAACAAATTATCGTAAATAAAAAACTCACCTCTTCTGAAACTGTCATCAAGACAGATGTAAGATTACTACACATTATCATCAGTAATTTGATTTCAAATGCTGTTAAATATATTGAATCTGGCGGTGAGTTAAATCTGTCTGCAGAATTAAGATCTGAGACCATTGCAATAAGTATAAGGGATAACGGTATCGGGATTCCAAAAACAGAAATAAGTAAATTGTTTACAAAATTCTACAGAGCTAGTAATGCTCAGTCACATCAGACTGAAGGGACTGGTCTCGGTTTGTATGTCGTCAAGCAATCTGTTGAGTTGTTGGGAGGTGCTATTTCTGTAGAGTCTGGAGAAGGTGAAGGTGCTATGTTTGTAATATTACTGCCAATTAGCCTTGTTTCTAAAACATAATTATTTATGAATAAACTATTTTTTACGACCTTAGTTTTAATTTGCTTAGCATTAGGGTCCTTACCGTCAGTGACGCAAGCACAGTCGATTCATTATGGATCGGAATATCAATCTGTATTGATTAGGTTAATAGAATTACTACAAAAACAAGTCATCGTTCTTCAGTCTGAATTAAATTCAAGGCTTTTGCTAGAAGAATCTATATTTGAAATGTCTGGTATTTTCAGTAGTAATGTTGAGTCGGTGGGGAGATATAAGGTGGATAAAGTTGGCGGTATTACTTTTATTAAAAACGACGAACATCGTCAGTATTTCGCTCGAGTTTTTGAACTTTTTCCTGACGAGTATGATTATAAGTTAGATTACTTATTAGTTTTTTCTGGAGAAGATTCTAAAGTCGATGCTTTTGTTGAAACATTACCTCCCACACACAAGCAGTGGTTATTTGCTGTTAATGATGAATTGGTTTTGAATGAGTATTCAGATGCAAACACTGAATTAATTATTCATGAATTGTCACACATTATTTCATTTGAAGAAACAGAGTCTGTTTTAATAAAATCTGAAGTAGACTGTAATGATCTTCTTAGAAAGTACGGTTGCCCATCAGAAAGTTCATATTTGAAACTATTTATAAATGAGTTCTGGTCAAGTCACGACCTTTCTAGAGTAGATAATTTTTCTTATTCAGAAGACTCTTTAGATCAGGTGTACAATTATCATAAAAAACACAAAACAGAATATGTAACGAGCTACGCTGCAGTTAGTCCTGCTGAGGATTTCTCTGAATCTTTAATGTTTTTCCTTTTGAATGAATCAGTATCTGGTAAGATTGCAAAAAAGAAACTTTCGTTCTTTGCAGAATATCCAGAATTAGTTATTCTAAAAAAAGGTATTTTAAATCGTCTGTGAGACAGGTCTTTGCTTGGACATTAAGTACTCAACAGGAGAATGATCATCTGTAAGAATTAATTCGTTTTCTAGTCTAAGAGTTTCTCGTCTTAATTCATAGATAGGACTATTTGTTTTTGATAAATCCCAAGCACTGATGTTAATTGGAAGGTTGCTGTTCCTCGCAATTAAAATCATGTTCTGAAACTCTGACACATCGTCATCTAACCGATACGATTTAACTGTATCAAAAACAGAATGTAGTGTTTTGAAAACTGAGCCAGCTAGTGACGGTTGGTTTGTTTTAGGGATCCCCGTCACATTCATTATGTAGATTCCGTCAGGTGATAGGTGATTTTTTACGAGTCTATAAAACTCTTTAGTAGTAAGGTGAAAGGGGACGGATAAGTCTGTACCAAAAACATCTCCAAAAATAAAATCATATTTTTTTGTCGACCGTTGATTTAGAAAGACTCGAGCATCCATTATGTGATTCGTTATGTTTTCAGTATTATTTAAACCGAAATATTTTTGTGACAAACTAAAAAGATCAGGCTCTATCTCAACAACATCAATTTTTAGTTCAGGATAGTTTGCAGTCATCACTCGAGGGATAGTGTACGCTCCTCCTCCTAAAACTAAAACATTTTTTAAGTTTGGGACCAATGTCTCTTGTAGAGGGATGAAATTATTAAAAACAGATATTATTGAATTAGACTCAAGGTAAATGGCTGATGATTTATTAGTGTCACGCACCAAAAAACGAACTACCTTATTGTTGATTTCTTTATCTATTATACTGACGGTGCTATACATACCGTCGTCTGTATAGACATACTTAGAATCTTCTATCTCTGACTGGAGATAGATAAATGAACTAAAAAGTATCGTTAGGATAATGTAGATTGTTATTTTTTTTGTACGCAAAGGATGTCCTGTTAAAATTGGGAGCATTATCCCGTACCCGATGAGTGTGTAGCTGACCAGTAATATTGTCTTCGTGATACCTAATTGAGGAATAAGAATAAAACCTGCAATAAGACTGCCAAAAATACTACCAAAGGTACCCCAGAAAAAAGTTGCTCCGATCACAGACCCTATCTCCTCCGGAGGAGTGTTGATTGATTGTAATTTTATTATATAAGGCGAAACAATACCTAATAAAAAAGCGGGAGTAAAAAATAATCCTAAACTAAAAATCAAAGGTCCTGTCATCGGAGTTAAGTAAGATCCAAGAATTGGAAGTAACCATTTTGAACTAGAGAAAAGTATTAGTGTACAAAGTCCACTAACTGCGATAATAGAATATAATTTTTCAATAGACTGTTCGCGGTCAGACAGTTTTCCTCCGTACCAATAGCCAAAACTAAGTCCAAATAAAATGACTGTAAGAACACTAGATAAAACATAGAGTGAGGACCCAAAAGTAGGGGATAGAATACGTACTGCTGCTATTTCAATAATTAAAACAGAAGCCCCTGTAATGAAGACTGTAAGAAAAAAACTTTTGTTGATATTTAACATAAGTTATATGATATCAGTTTATTGCTATTTTTGTGTGTCAACATAATCACTTATGACAGTTAAGAATATTTCTCCAAACTCTTCAAGTTTCTTTTCTCCAACACCAATAATGTTAGCGAACTCCTTTAGGTTTTTAGGCTTCTTGTATGACATTGCGTGAAGGGATTTATCTCCGAATATAATAAAAGCAGGAACTTTTCGTTTGTCAGCAATCTTTTTTCTGAGAGCTTTTAATTCTGCAAAACAAGCTTCATCAGTTTCAGTTTCAGTTGTTTTTTGACCACGCTTTCTTTTTTTTGTAGTTTTGTTTGCTGAAGAAGATTCCTTAATAGAAATTAACTCTTCAGATATTCTTGGTAATTTAATAGTTTCTTTTTTAGTTAAGAATTTTTTCCCATCTGCCGTAACGAAGAAGGTTGGGTATTCACCCTCATTTTTCTTTATGAAACCATGAGCAATAAGTTGCATGTAAACTTCGCTGATCAGTCCTTCGGATTTATCTTTAGCGATACCCCAAACTGAAAGTGATTCGTGTGAATGCTCTAATATTTTTTGTTCTTTAGAACCTCTCAGAATTTTTATCACGTAAGCCTTGCCGAATCTTTCTCCAGTTTTTAAAATACCCGAAAGAATTTTTTGAGTGATTTCAGTAGCGTCAACAGTGTTGCCCGAAGCGAGGCAGACGTCGCAGGTTTCACAGTTTGTTATTTTAGGTTCCTCGCCAAAGTAACGAATTAATTTAACCCATCGACAGGTGCGTGCTTCAGCATAATCCATCACCTCTAAAATTTGCTTCAGTTCTTTTGCTCGCTCCTCCTCATTTGAGACTAACTGCAAGAAGTAGTCGAGTTTAATTTTGTCACCAGCTGAATAAAGCATGACGCATTCGCTCGGAAGACTGTCACGACCAGCTCGTCCTATTTCTTGATAATAACCCTCAATAGTTTTTGGAAAGGTGCGGTGAATGACTAATCGAACATCAGGTTTGTCGATACCCATACCAAAAGCTGTGGTGGCAGCAATGATGTTGATTTTGTCATGAATAAAATCATCTTGTATTTGCGATCGTTTGTCAGGTGCTAGTCCGGCATGGTACGCGCCTGCAGAAAAACCTTCTTCTTGTAAAGTCTCAGAGAGTGCCATCGTGTCTTTTCTTGAAAAACAGTAAACGATACAAGATTCTCCTTTGTGTTTAGTAAGAAGATTGATTATTTTTTTAAGTTCATTCCGTTTTGGAATAACTCGTATGTGTAGATTTTCACGATAAAAACTAGAAGTGAACACCTTAGGTTTCTTCAATTTTAATTGCGAAATAATATCATCACAAACTTTTGGCGTGGCTGTGGCTGTGAGAGCAATTATTGGAACAGTAGGGTACTTAGAGCGAAAAGATTGGAGGTTACGATAGTCTGGTCGGAAGTCATGTCCCCATTGGGAGATGCAGTGAGCCTCGTCGATCGCTAGAGCTGTGACATTGCAAGACTTTATCCAGTCGTGAATACCGTCTACAGAAAGTCTCTCAGGCGCCATGTAGACGAGTTGATATTGTCCTTTGGTAGCATTACTCATTCGTTTACTTAATTCTGTAGAGTTGACTGAAGAATTTAAAAAGGTCGAAGAGACTCCATTGGAATTTAAAGCATCAACTTGGTCTTTCATTAGTGAGATAAGTGGGGAGATGACGATTGTCATGCCTTCAAATATCAAAGATGGCAACTGAAAGCAGAGGGATTTCCCTCCACCTGTTGGCATCAGAACGACTGTGTCATTTTTGCGACAAAACTCCTCAATAGCATCTTGCTGAAAGGGTCGAAATGAATCATAACCAAAGTTCTTTTTTAGAGTTTTGAGGAGGAGTGACATAAGACTTTAGTTAGTTAGAATAACAGAAATAAGGAGATAAATAAATGATCAGGTTCTATTTTTAAGGTAAAAAGGTCTGCGCTATGTGCAGACCTTGGTGAATTATTTAAGATTCAATATGACTTCTTGAGGAAATAAGCAAAGTTGTTTAGGATTTATTTCCCAGATTACTGAAAAATATTCTGACAGGTTGCTCATCTTTTTCTGAAATTCAATATTATTTCGCACAGAAGTCCGAGGGAGTTGTAAGTGTAGGAGTTCAAAAAATAAAACTTTTTCAGCTATCGTCTGGATACTTTTTTGAATGATAACTCCGAAGGTTGGTCCTTCGTGAGGTTTGGCTGTGGCATAACTACTCTTAGTTAAGAATTTTTTTATCTTCGGGCGACATCGTAAAGGATGTTCGAGCTGTGTTTGAGGAGAAGAATGATACGACTTTGTTCATTCCCAGTTTTTTCAAGCTAGAAACTATCACAAGATAAAACCCTTCCAGATGGGGAGGGGGTTAGTATGTGTGATGAGTGTTGTGCGGTGCTATTCAAGACGGTTTTGTAGATAGTTATTTACCTGAGTTTTTAAATCGTCTAAGTCTTTATAGGAAATAACACTATCGCTCAGTCCACCAACGGTTTTTGAGTATTCTGCACTTTCATGTTTAAGATATAGAGCAGGAATTTTCAGAGCAGCTGCATATCCAACCTCAAGTCCAACGCCAATAGCTCTTTCTGTTAATTCAGCAATCATCAATGAAGATTCAGAGATGTCTTTTGCTGCCTGTGCCACCATTTCTTTTTCTTGGTCAGAAGAAAAAACGTATTCATCCACGAACACTAGTGACTCTATGTCATGTTCCAGTAACACATTCTTTTAATGTTTCTAGTTCCTTACCCAGCTCCTTACGCTTTTTGAAGCTTATTCCAATGTATGCTTTTTCATATAATGCATACGATATCACATAGCTTCTTGAATAAAAAATAAGTCGTCACCAGAGGTGACGACTTGAAAAAAGGCTTCACTTGTAAAAAGTGTCAGGCCATTCGTCTTCTATAAAGGACTTAAAGTCTCGAACTTGATATTAATACGGGGGGTGATATCATCTTTTTTAGAATAAACAGGTTTAATTTTAAGAGTGACTTAAAAACCTATTTTTTCTTAATGGAGAAAAACGATGGCTGATAAATATGTTCCTGGTATAGACGGAAGAAAAGTTTGCCCTGAAGGCTTTAAGTGTTCGGGTGACACTTTGTTTCCAGCACCTTTAAATTGCGTTGCGGTACTTATTGAAAGTGACGTTAGAATACGTGACACAAAAGATTCTGATGACAAT
>CAZEUI010000018.1:0-13880 GCA_964515625.1 uncultured Candidatus Saccharibacteria bacterium | reverse complement strand
AATTAAGTGCTGGGAATCGTGCAGGAAGAGGGGTATTACCGACACTCCTGCCTATATATAAAAGTGCGTAGTCACGCTCACCGGTGCCCATGGGTGCTTCGTCATAAATCATGTTGGAATTTTGCATGATCCATGCTGGAGAGATGAATAGAAGATTTGCTTCATACATCGCTATTGCAGGGTTTCCTCCACGAACAATACATTTTGTTTCTCCAAATTCTTCAGTTTCTTCTAGTAATAAAAACTGTGCCACATGAGCATTAGTTAATATAACTCCGTTTGAACCAATGAAAAATCCGGTGCCTGTCGTCGTTCGGATGTGCCCGTCGCTAGTAAAGGTGCAGTAGATATTGACGATAGACTCTAATGGACTGCTTGAGTTAATGTTGTTTACTGTCCCAGAAAGGGCTGCTTGTTGGAATGTAAGGCTTCGTAAGAGTATGTCGGGGATAACACTGTCGTTTTGGCTAGGTAGGGAAGTTAGGAGGCTTTCTGTATGAATAGTTTCACTAAGTATTGTCTCTTCAGGATCATTAAAGCTCTCAATAAAAACATCAACATGAAAAGCAATGTTATTGGTAAAAGCTAGATAGCCAGTCATAAAAGTGATAAATACGTTGGTCAAAAGATCCATATTTGATTAGTGATAATGAAGTTTGTTGTTTAATTTTGGTTATCTAGTAACCAAAATTTAGAATATTTTAACTTGTCTGACATATGTTAATAAGTATATCAAAATACAAAAGTTTTGCTCAGGATGTTTTGAAAGGAAAGTTGGACACTTTATGATCATGTGCTAGATAAGTGCTACTTCTCCAAAATCTGCTGTAAAAGACCAGCTCTTTCTGCTACGGGTGCACCATGTGAAGCTTTTTTATTTGCATACATTGCCCACCTGTCTACATATTCAAGAGGGTTTTCTCCAAGCATCCTATCAATTTCATCTTTCGGAAAAACTTTGTCTTCGTTGGCATTTATAAGTACAATTTCCGTTTTGTTATCAATTTCTTTGATTTCTTTTAGTAGGGGAGCAATGTCTACTGTTGCAACTCCTGGTATTTCTTGATTGAGTCTAAAACTAATATCTTTGTAGTTTACGAGCACTTCATTAATGAAAGATCTTCCAGATCTCTTGCTCGACGCACTCATTGCTCCTTCTGTGTTTGAAATCAAGCTAGATATTTTGTCGACAGCAAACCTTCCTATAATTTTCTCTGTAGAATCATTACCACCTAATGTTCCTGCTGGACATTCAAGAATAAGCTTCTTTGCGACTCCTGGATGAGTTGATGCGTAGGTTGTGATAACTGCTGCTCCTTGAGAGTGTCCAATAAAATCGACTCTATCAGCGTCAACTTTTTTTAATACTTCATGAAGAGCGTTTGATTTGTTGATAATGGTGTCAGGAACTTTAATTGTACGTCCTTCAGTACCTACCTTAATACCGTTTATTGGGTTAGTATAAAGCACTTTTCTTCCCGAGTGGGCAAGGTTTTTAATCTCGTCCAGATAAGAGATCTTTCCTTGTCCGAATCCGCCAACATATACCACCCAATCTTCCGAAGTTAAGTTTTTAGGTATGACTACAGTGTAGGGGATAGGGTCATGACCTTCAAATTCTAATAAAAGCTCCTCGTTGAACTGATGTTCAAACTCTTCTGTAGTCAGATGTTCTTCGTCTACAATCTCGTATTTTTCCCCCCGAGTTTTTTTAAAACCTTCAATTCCCATATGTAGTAGACAGTCAATTAATAAAATTATTATACATCAAATATAACACCTCACTTTGTTTAATTGAGGTAGCACAGTCTGATCACTTCTGGCATGTTTTCTTTTTCACCATTCTTAAATCGTTCAATTATTTCTTTGTATGAAACTTTGTTCAGATCAAGATTTACTTCTTAGGGAAGAGTTTTTACTCTTAATGCGACGAGGTATCCAGAGTTTTCCTTCAGAATTTACAATAAATGCATGTACAACACGATAGTTTCTGGGTCCTTGTTTATATAATTCTCCACACAAGATAGAACCGATAATATTATCTTACTCATCGACCAAGTCTGACAATTCTAGATCTGGCTTCAATGAAGTTGTAAATAAATGTATAGTTCCGATATTGAGTAAACTATTTCCCCAGATATCATCTGTCCAAGAATATAATATTGGTGATGATTTGGTAGAAATATTTGAATTCTTACCATCTGTTGGATACGAGTGGCAAGATAGTAAAGATAAGTTTAATCAGTTTCTTAAAAGCACATAAGGACGTAGTAATTAATACTAGACACTCCATATGGTAATATGTGGGGTTTATTTTTAAAAATAGGTTTGTTATAGGTTGTTTGACGATTAGTATAAAAAGCCCTTGCAGGGCAGAGGTGCTTTTAGTTGGATTTCTTGCTTCGCCTAAATCATTTATATTTGAAACTAGGACAGATTGACCTGAAGACATTACAGCTTCAAGAGGAGACTGAACCATTTTAACACAATCTCTGTTGTTGATTCCGAGAATCCATAAACCTGTACGATCTGCACCCGAGTCTGCACATTCCCATCACAGACATTTAACTAATTGTCGACGATACTTCTTCGTGCGATACCACAGAGGCACACAAGCAGAAAAAGAAGCAAGAATACGCTGTCGTACCGCCACCAAACCAAAGGGCGAAGCCGTGGTGAAGTGGGCGGTACGACAGCGTATTTCTTCTCTTTCCTTGGCTTCTGGTGTGCCTACGGCACACCGCCTGACTTCTGACGAAGTATCGTTTTATGCGCCTTAGTAACCGAAGTTTGGAATAAGTATGCACTATAGATTAGCTAATTACCATAAAAATTATTGATTTTAAAGCATATTATGGTTATATTCTCCACGGTTCGTTCTTTGACATAACAACAGTAATAAAATGGGAGAAAATAAATGTCACACATACAATATGACGAAGGTTCTATCGTGTATGCTTTTGTGCACAATGCACTTGGTAATATGCAAGAGATAGTTCCTGCATCAGGTGGCTTAGTCCATAGTGTATTTAAAGTAACCAATACAAAAGGCAAAGAATACTACCTTAAAGTACGTGGTAGCCATTTTACAGGAGTGCCGACAATAGAGTCTGACCCTCACGATATCGTATATGAGGGACAGGCACTACAAGTATGTTCACAGTTAGCACCTACCATCTTTCCGCACGTTGTTGCAGAAGACGATAATGCAGGAATGTTACTGATGACGAGCATAATGCAAATAGATGATGTCTTATTGCAGCGCCTAACCCAAAACCAAGTAACTAGAGAAAATATGCATATGATTGGGGAAACTCTCTCATACGTATATGCCAAACTGTCGCAAGTAACTGTGGAAATACGTAATGGTGGTCAATACTATGACAATAATCTATTATATCGCCTTGGTATGCAAGATAATGAGGTATTGAGTTCAGTGATTGACGAGCTTTCTCAACAGAAACGCTCACTCATTCTCGGAGACCTATCTCCAAAAAACCTTGGTATCCATAATGGTACACTGCGTATATGTGACCTAGATACGGCACATTACGGGAATAGCGTATTTGATATTGGGTTTTTTGTTGGGCACATCTATTTACACGGAATTGTTCAAAAATACCAATCAGACCAATATGTACAAGCTTTTCTAAAAGGGTATCAATGGGAAGATGCTTCTAGAAAGAGCTTGTTACTAAAAAGAATTGCACTTGGTACACTTCTCTACCGTTTAAACAATGAGGTTATACCGTACCAATTGCAAATAACAAATAGTGACAGGAAAAAAGCAATCTCACAAGTCAGAGATTTACTGGCACAAACCAATTTAAATTGGGATGCACTTGAAATCACTATTTAAATCAAGTGGAGTCACAATAATGTGACTCCATAAACACAAGGAAACTCATTATGAGAATAATACCGTTTAACCACAAACCTCTCGGAGAGGTACGTGAAGTCAGATTTCTTAAAGGTCTTGGTAGAGAGCCAGAGCAAGCACGCATTGTTGCATTTGGTCGGTGTAACTATCATTGCCCTTATTGCAGGCGTGATGCTCAATTTGTAGACGATAAAGGCAACGTCCTTAAATCTGAAGAGGTGCTAAATGAAACCATCTTCTCTATTTTAGATAAGGCAGTAAAAAATGGTGAGAGAGTACGCTTATCGGGAGGGGACCCATGCATGCATCCAAAAGATAGCTTGGAGATTGCTCATTGGGCAGAAAAACGTGGTAAGAAGCTGTCTATCTGCCATAATGGCTCTAGTCCAGCATACATTCGTAAGATGGTTTCGTACATAGAATACGCAGCCATTGATATGAAGGCAATAGACCCTAATGAGTATGCACTTCGTGCTGGTATTGACGTATCCGTAGCAAGAAAAGTCATTCCTCACTTTGAGCAGGTGTGCAAGATAATACTTGAGCACCCTGACCCTTTACTAGACGTACGCACTTGTGTTTTTAGTGACACCTCTCTAGATGACCTCTTAGAGATGGCTAATAAGGTCGCATCGCTTGGACATAACGATAGAAAGTTCTGGACGATTAGACAGTACACACCAGTATTGGGGATTGATTGGCGCCCACTATGTCAAGACACTCTTGATGAATGGCTTGAGATTATTTCTAAAGAATATCCAGAGCTCCGTATCGGATGCAGACTTGAATGGGTGGGTGGTTCGTTCTATACTTGGCACAGAGGAAAGAAGAAAGAGCTCTAGTATTAAGCTCTTTCTTTACAAAGTGTAGTGGTGAGAAATTGCCACTACACGAGCTCTTAAATATGAAAGGTACATTATGACAAAAATAAGAAAAGCAGTTGGCGCATTGGTGATATATGAAAATAGATTACTTCTTGTGCGCAAAGTAATGATGATAGATAGCAGTAGTGGTCCAGAGCCTATTGAGCCATTCTGGGACTTTCCTAAAGGTGGCGTAAAAGGAGATGATATTGATTATGTCTCTGCTGTTCTCAGAGAGTTAGCAGAAGAAATTGGAGCAACTAAGCTTGATATCCTAAAGCCCTTACCTGATTTTAACTTTAATTTCCCAAAGAAAGTTACGGAAAAAATTGATTATACTAGTCAAAACACCAAGATGTTCTTGGTGACCTTTACAGGAGACCTAGGTACTCTAGTTCCGCAAGATGAAGAAATTGATGCGATAAGGTTTTTTAGTAAAAAGGGTGCTATGTCACAAGTCAAATTCCCTGCCTCGGCAGAGTATATTGATAAGTATTTTGAGGCTTAATAACTCTCACTTTAAAAGACTGTTGTTACGTTACTGGCTATTAACAACGCCATAAATTATTGAGTCCGTACTTTTACAGTATGGACTCTTTTTTATGATATACTCAAATCCATAATGACAAACAGCAACACAAAACCAATACTATTCATAGACTTTGACGGCACAATTTGTATGGAGAGATACTGGCGAAGCCTACCAAGCAAAGAGCACGAGCAAGTACAAGAACTCTTATTTAGAGACGACACAACGCTGGTAAATGAATGGCTTCGTGGCAAGCACACGGCAGAAGAGATAAACAAGCACATTGCAGATAACACAGATATTGAATACGATTATCTCTGGGAGCTTTTTGTACAAGATTGCAAGAATATGACGGTACCACAAGATATTTTAGACAATCTTAATGCCTTACGAGAAAAGTATATTGTCATACTAATCACAGGCAATATGGATAGTTTCACAAGATTTACCCAGCCTGCATTATGGCTTGATAGATATTTTGATGCTATAAGCAACTCATTTTATGAAGGCAGGCACAAGACAGATGATGATGGAAGCTTATTTATGAAGTATACAGAGCAATATAATAGTGATATAAAAGATGCAATATTGATAGACGACAGTACGAAGGTCTGTGATGTATTCACGAAGCTTGGTGGTACTTCATTGCAGGTAAGTGATGAACACCCTATCAGCCATTACTTAGCAAAACTCCAAATCATCCCATTCACTCAAGTCTCTTTCATTAAACTTGTATTCCTCATTTGAGTTAAGCTTCCAAGTACCTGCACTTGGCACTACAATGCCTCCCCAGAGCTTGTATTCACCCTTGTAAGCCTTAATGAAACACTGTAGGGCTTCTGCCTTGTACTTAGCATTTTTAGCTGTCTGTCCGCTCTTTGTGTCAAAAATACCAAGCCTACCACCTTGCTTAACAATAAAATCTGGGTAGAAAAGTCTCAACTCGTCATTCCCATCTTTATACTTAATGGCGAAATTACTTCTCCCATAATCGCCATTCTTAAACCACCAATCAATCTCTTGCTTCTCAAGAAACTTTATAAAATTTGTTTCATTTTGTTTACCTGTATAACTTGAGTGTATATAAAATGGCAACGTAGCCGAGAGCTTAATATCAGCAAACTCTTCATAATCATCAGTATACAAGTACTTATCTTGCATTGTGAAATCTAGCTCTTCTTCTGATTTAGCAAGCTTTTCCTCTTCTTCCTTGTTTCTAATTGGCTTATATTTTGCAAAAGCTTTTGCTATAACTCTCTTGAATACACTATCGCCATCACGTTCTAAATCATTGCACACAATAGAGTAAAGTGGCGGGTTTTGTATCTCAAGGTGCTCACGCATCCACACATTTATAGCAGTCTTAAGCTTGCCCCACGAACGCTCTGGTGCAAACTTCTTATTATCCTCTTCTTGCTTTGCTATCTCACGCCATAATAGCAAGTTATAAATTTTTTGAGTATCGTGATATGAGGCTTTGTGGTCTAGCTCATCAGCAGATTGTTGTAGTTGCTTTTTAAAGTCATCATACACTTCTACCTCAGCGTCTACGATGAGCTGGTTCTTTATCTCTCTTGCTGTAATATTCAACTTTTTTGCCTGTAATTTTTCTTCAATTTCTCCAAGTATCTCTTTACCATTAAGCTCAAAATACTTATTGGCAATAGGTATAAATGTTTGCTGGAATGTATCCCCAAGGTCATTATATTTACCACGCTTTAAGAAGACTGATGGCAGTATAATGTTCTCAATATCATCTCGCAAATACGATTTATATACATCACCTTTATTACCACCTATACCACGTTGCCCTGTAACAATCTCACCAAGCTCATAGCTCGTATATACATATGCCCTATTGAGTAATGTATTACTGTAATGTTTAGCCTCTGGTATACGCAATATTCTACCAAGCACTTGTGTTCTAAAGATTGACGACTGTATCTCTCTAAACATTACAAGTATTGATGCTCGTGGGCAATCCCACCCAGTAGCAACAGCTTGTTTAAATATAAGAAAATCTACCTCAGAATTATTCTTAACAATTTCATTAAGGTTCTCTTTTTTATCTGAAAGCCACACAGCAATTTTATGCTCTGGTATACCAAGACTTGCAAGATACTCTTTAGTAAAGCTTAACTTATCTTGACCCTCGGTATTCTTCTTATCTTTTTCATCATTTGGCAATTGTATGAGTACCAAAGGGTTTATGTCTTTATCGCCATACGCATCACTCAGCTCATTACGCTTAGCTATAGCAAGGTCTATAAGCAAATTATCTAAATCCGTGCCACCTGCCTCATCAAGCTCCACCACCTCATCTTTAGGCATTATTTCAATCTTTTCTTTTATCAGACCAGCTCGCACTACGTCTCTATGTGCCACTTCTACAAATGTATCTATTTTACGTGCCTCAAGTTCATCTTCTGGCTTTGGAGTTGCAGTGATGCCAATAATAATCTTAGGGTCAATAACAGAGATAAGTTCATTTGCTAGTGATGTATCTTTTGCAAGGTGTGCCTCATCAATTATAAGCACAATCTCACGTCCATCTTTGTGAGTATTCTCTACAAAAGTATCAAAAGATATATTGCTCTCACCATCAGTTCGTAGCTTCTTATTGTCTCGTGCTTTTGATACAAGCTTTTGCCAATTTACAAAAAACACTTCATTTTTCTTTAACCTTCCATTGTTTATATCATTTAGGTCAAGTAAGTTCAGCCCTGCCACTCCACCATTATAATAATTAAATAAGCTTCCTTTACTCTGCTCATATGAGTCTGCATTAAAGGATACCCAGATAAAAGCTTTATCTGCCTCAAATTGCATACTATCAGTAACTCTTTTTAAAAACTCTGCGGTCATTATGGTTTTACCACTCCCCGTAGGAGACTTAAATACCATAGATGCACCTCTCTCACCATCTCGCCACAATGTATAGAAAGTCTTTTTTAATTGCTCAATAGCAAGCTCTTGAAAGTTCATCAATTTCATATACCAATACTTTTATATACTTCTAAAATAGGCTCGGGTATATCCTCTGCCATTATATTCTCATACTCACTAAAAGCTCCTTGGTATGCTCCCTTATCCCAAGAAAATATATAAAGCTTCGTTTGTATACCACTCTGCTCAAGCTTTTCTAAGAGCTCATTAAGCTTCTCTTTATTCTCACGAAAGTATGTTGCCATTAAATATCTGATAAAAGTCTGTTTCTTCTTGCTTGTCAAATGTATCTTCTTTCATTGCAAGTATTACCAGAGATAATGGGACAACAATATGATAGACACTGTAACATTCAGGACAGAACCCAAGAACGGCTCTAGTATAAAACAGTCTGATTTATTCACGCCAGAGTTTAAACAACGCAGAAAACAAGATTTATCAAAGATAGAACTCAAAAAAGGCAGGACTAAACCATACATACAGAAATTTGTATTAAAGGGCAGTAAAAGAGAGCATGGTTACATACCCAAAGTAGAGGTATGGGAAAAGTTAAACAAGATGGGAGTTGTATATGAGATGCGTCTTGAAGTATCCTTGTCCAAATTATTATTTGGGAATAATCTTCAAGAACTCAAAGAGACTGACTTCAGTAAAGTTATAGAGAAAATACAGAGTTCTTTGGAGAGGGTGAGTATAAATATAAAATATGAAGCTATTATAAATGCCCGTGTTTCTTATCTACACCTTGGGAAAAACTTACTATTGCCAAAAAATATACACCCGTCAGAAGTAATACGAACAATGGCAAAGGTAAAAACCACTAAAGCATATAGCAACGTAAGTGAGCGCTTTGATAATGACGGGGCTCTTACACGCCTCACGTGCGGTAGGCGAGAAGACGTATTTTACGATAAGGTTAAAGATATGCTTAAAACAAAGAGTAAGGCATTTGACAAACAAGGAAGAGATACTGAGGTGTAAATTATAAGAGAGTATAATCTTGAACAGGCACATATCTTACGCTATGAATATCGTATGAAACACAATAATACTGTAAAAAGTGCCATAAATACCTATCTTGATAGACCTTATGTTACCCCTATTCTCTTTAAAGACTTATTTAACCAAGGCTTATGGAGAAATATATTGCTAACACAATGGGATAATTTATACATACAGCCAGAAAATCAAACACTATTTAAAACATTTGATATTGAAGAAGAGGTAATTACTGAACAGATGATAAAAACTGCATTTGAAGACGACCCAAGTATTGGTGTTTATAATAAGGCGCTCGTCTCTTGGGCTTTGGCGCTGTCAATAAGTATATATGGAGCAAATAGAACACGAGAAAAATGCCTTGGTAAATACTCAAAAGAAGCTTGTGGCAAACGCTTAAGAAAAAAGGTCAGGCGAGCTGAAAAACTATTATCAAAGATGCCTATTTCAGATGCAGTGAGTTTTACAAATACTAAGATGCACGAATTTGAACAAATCACACTGGCATCTTTAAACGAATATAGTAAAATATAAGTATCCACCCTATTATGTTAAACAGTACTCAAAATAGAATATTTGAATATAAAAAAGGGCAACCTTACCGTTTGTTTAACAAGTGGGTGGATCTGGTTGCCCTTTTATGTATTCAAGTAAAAACTCTATGATGAACGAAAATAAAAACATAAACTATATACTCTACGCTCGCAAATCCTCCGAAAGTGAGGATAGATAAATACAGTCTATTGATGACCAAGTGCATAGAATGACCGAGTTTGCAAAACAGTATAACTTACACATTGTAGACATACTTCACGAGTCAAAATCAGCAAAGAGACCCAATCAGCGAGTCCAATTTACCGAAATGATTGCCAGAATAGAAAGAGGAGAAGCTAATGGTATCTTGTCTGGCAACTCAACCGTCTTGCTCGTAACCAGCTTGAAAGCGGTATGCTTGGGCAAATGCTTGATGATAAAGTTATTGGTTCAATAATGACCCACTCTAAAGAATACCGACCAGAAGATAATGTGATTGTTTTCAGTGTGGAGACTGCTCAATCAGCACAATATTCAAAAGAGCTTGCTGTGAATGTTAAGCGTGGTATGGATAGTAGAGTACGCAATGGGTACTACCCCACCAAAGCACCAATGGGCTATAAAAATGATAAGAACATAGGAGAGATTGTAAAAGATGAAAAGCGTTTTGATTTAGTACGTCAAATGTGGGATTTAGCACTGCACTGGCAAGTATTCACAGAAACAAATAACAGACATTGCAAATAATGAATGGGGTTTTCTTACCACCAAAAGCCATAAAAGTGGCAGTACTAAAATAAGCTACTCTCAGATGTATAAGATGTTTGGCAACATATACTACACTGGCACGCACTTTATTTGGAAAGGAGAGCTACATTCAAATGGTAGACAACCACAAATGATTACCCTTAAAGAATTTGAACGAGTGCAGATGATATTTAATAAGAGCAATAGACCTCGCTAATCAAAGCCACGTTCGCCATATGCTGGGCTTATACGCTGTTGTTGCGGTTGTGGATGTATGTTTACTGACGAAGTGTCTGTAAGTCAGCAAATGAGGAGCGTGTATATGTACACTACAGAAGCACAAAGCGTAAAAAGGGTGTTACCTGCACAACAGAACGAATGAGCCTTAAAGAGGTTGATGTGCAAATATCAAAGAATTTAGATAAGCTCGGCATACAACAACCATTCTTAGATTGGGATTTTGAGTGTATTGATGAAAATGCAGAGAATGACATACTGAAACAATCAAAAGTACAACAAATGAAAAGTAATTCAGTAGAAGAAAAGGAGAAAGAGCTACGCACTCTCAGACATATGCGTATGAAGAACTTTATAGATGATGCTGAATTTGTTGAAGAGAAACAGAATATAGACAAATCAATAACACTACTTAAAGAGCAAGAGGTGAGTAGTGCGAATGTACAACAAAAACAAGAAGACCTTAAAGATGCCCTTTCATTCTTATCAGAAGCAAAGTCACAGCTTAAAAATGGAGATGTAGAAATCAAGTCAGATATACTCAGATATTTCAGTGATGAGTATAGTATTGTAGGTAAAAAGTTTATTATGAACACTCACGAGTGGATGCAACCATTCCTAACCAGCTATAAAATGATAGAAGCTTAGTATGATGGGTTAGGAATAGCAAAATAGCCCTTAAATAAAGGCTCTAATGATGATTGTGCGACTACTCGTCGCCTATGGTGCGGGTGAGAGGAATCGAACCCCCAACTACTGCTTGGAAGGCAGTCGTTTTACCACTAAACTACACCCGCTTGATGTTGTCACTTTAAATAAATAGTGTTTACTTGAAGCATAAAGATTCTAGCATACTGGCTCGATATTTCAATCTATTTTCTATTTGGAAATGTAAAAACCCCTGGCTATAGGGGTTTTTACGGTGTGTGTGGTGGGAGATAAAAGAATTCCTTCTTCTATTTCTTCATAGCGCATTACCTCCGCTATGTTTACATTGTAACATAGTTGGTTTTGGTAATAGGGTGATTTTTAAAAAGAGTGTTGAAACTTAATCTCAACACTCTTCTTAAAAATAGTTAAATTTATTTTACTGCGTCCTTCAAAGCTTTTGCAGCTCGGAATTTTGGTACTCGCATTGCGGGTACTTGTACAGTGTCTCCTGTTCGTGGGTTACGAGCTTCTCGAGCGGCACGCATCTTTGCTTCAAAGATTCCAAATCCAGCAATTGATACTTGAGTACCATCTTTCATAGCTTCTTCAACACTGTTGAATACAGCGTCAACTGCACGTTCTGCGTCAGCTTTGGTTGTGTCTAGTACTTCGTGAACTTTGGTGATTATATCTGCTTTATTCATAGGTCAGAAATTATACTCTAAGAGCGGTTAATGTGTGTTAAATGTAAACAGTTTAACACTGTGCCTTATACGGCTTACAAATCATTATATAGTAACGTATATAAGGCGCAAGACCTGTACAGAGTATTTTTATGTGTCATTACTAAAGTTTAGAAGAAGATAATGAATCCCTCGATGATATTTATCGAGGGATCTTTGGCGAGTTTAGTCGTCTTCAGTTGTTATTTTGACAGAAGCAGATTGCTCTTCAATAAAAGCAGTTAATCTATTTCTGATAGATATGTTGTACAAGGCTAAAACTCTCACTGCTTGTAATGCAGCGTTTACAGCCCCGGCTTCTCCTATTGAGAAAGTTACTGTCGGTACACCTCTGGGCATTTGTAGTATAGACCAGACAGAATCTACACCTCTTAATGCTGTGGTTAATATTGGTACGCCGTGGACAGGTAATAGGGTTTTTGCTGCTACTGTGCCTGGTAGGTGAGCAGCTCCGCCTGCTCCAGTGATGATTATTTTAAGTCCTCTCGAATCCGCTTTTACAGCGTACTCATCGAGCCTGTCAGGAGTTCTGTGGGCTGAGACAACACCTTTTTCCCAAGGTATTTTAAGCTTGTTTAAAATCTCACATGCTTTTAACATTGTTGGTAAATCAGTCCTACTGCCCATTATTACACTGACTAAAGCTTTTGTTTTAGGCTCGTCAAGGTTAAGTTTCTCTTCATATTTAAAATGATAATTATCATTACTCATCTTCTTTCTCCGTTGGTTAAGAACAGTATGCTTGTTTGTTTATATCTTAAATTTTAGGTAACTTCGAGAGAAGTTTTATATTTATGATTAAAATAACAGTAGTCACAAAGTGACCACTGTTATTTTAAAAATCCTCTCGTTTACTACCTTGCGTAACTAATCACCCGTGTTTCACGAATGACATGTACTTTAATTTCTCCTGGGTAACGTAACTGCGTTTCAATGTTTTTAGCAATAATACGAGCCAACCCTGTTGCTTGAAAATCATTTAAAGTGGAAGGGTTTACTAATACTCGAATTTCTCGACCGGCAGAAATCGCAAAAGCTCTATCTACGCCGGCTATACTCGTTGCAATATTTTCTAGATCAGTTAAACGTTTGATGTAGCTCTCCATAGAGTCCCTTCTAGCCCCTGGACGTCCACCAGAGATCGCGTCAGCAACTTGGACGATGATCGACTCAGGTGTTTCATAGGGGTACTCTTCATGGTGAGCACGCATCGCTAGTATTACTTCGTTTGCTACTCCGTACTTCTCTAAAATACGGATACCGATTTCGACATGTGTGCCAGCCACTTCCTGACTAACTGTCTTCCCGATATCGTGTAGCAATGCACCAGCTCTGGCAGTGGCAACATTGGCTCCTACTTCCTCAGCAATTATTGCTGCTAAGTGTGCCATTTCTACAGAATGCCAGAGAACATTTTGTCCATAACTAGTTCGGAAATGTAGACGTCCAAGGATGATGATTAGGTCAGGGTGTAGATTAGGAACATTAGCTTCATAAGCAGCCTTTTCTCCCATAGCTCTTACTACTTTAGATACTTCAGCACGGGCTTGAGTCACAGTCTCTTCGATTTTTGCGGGCTGGATACGTCCGTCTTTTATGAGTGACTCTAAGGCAACGCGAGCAATTTCTCGCCTTACTGGATCAAATGATGACAGGACAACATATCCAGGTGACTCATCAATCATCACATCAACACCAGTTGCTCATTCAAAACATCGAACATTACGACCTTCTTTACCAATTATTTTCCC
>CAZEUI010000017.1:0-14990 GCA_964515625.1 uncultured Candidatus Saccharibacteria bacterium | reverse complement strand
TCATAAAGTTTTTAAACTCTTCATTTGTAAATTTAAACATTTCTACTATATCTAAAGTATACCGCCTTAAAGACTAGGTCTTTAAGGCGGTATACACAGTTTGTAATACAAAAAATTATTTATTCTCTTTGTACATTTTACAGCTCCTGATAAAAGCTTCTTTTGCAGCTTCTTTTCCTTGCCAATCACCGATAGTAACTTCTTTATCTTGAACTTTTTTATATGTTTCAAAGAAATGAATCATTTCTTTGATGAAGTGCTTGTTTAGGTCGGCAACGTCTTTTATTTCATCAAAACGTGGATCGTCAACTGGTACTGCTACGATTTTATCATCACGTTCACCATCGTCAATCATTCCCATAATCGCTACAGGTCTTGCTCTTACTAGAATCCCTGGAGCAAGCGGATATGTTGTAAGTAGTACTACGTCCAAAGCATCTCCGTCATCAAATAGAGTTTGGGGGACAAAACCATAGTCAAAAGGGTAGTCTTGAGATGTGTGCATGACTCGATCAAGAGCAATTATTCCTGTCTCTTTATCAATCTCATATTTATTTTTAGAAAATTTTGGAATTTCTATAATAACGTTCATTTCTTCAGCCGTTCCTGATGATATGTCGTGTAATAAGTTCATGTTTATATAGATGTTTATAATTGTTATTAAAGTTTTACTATCTTAACTCGCTAAAAGAAAAAAGTAAAAACTGGCGACCTTTTCAGATCGCCAGTTTTTACTTTTTACGTAAGAGTTATTTATTATCCTCTTCCTCAGTTTCAGTTTTTTTATTTTTAGATAGTTGCTCCTCAGCTTCTTCAGGAGTGTCTACCTCGTCCGCTTCCTCCATGTCAGGAGTAATATCCCGGTCTTTTGTTTCATCAGCCTTTTTTAGAATTTCTTCTATGTTAGGTTTTGTAGTAGTAGCTTCTTCATTTTCTAAAACATCGTCGTCTTCACCTACAGCACTGTCTAATGGAGCATCTTTTTCAACGCTGCCATTAGCGTCAGCTTCAGCCAGGTCCTCACCAGTATTGGTTGAGACGATATCAATTTTCCAACCTGTAAGCTTTGCTGCTAGGCGGACATTTTGACCACCACGACCAATAGCAAGAGATTGCTGATCTTCAGCAACTTCAGCAACTGCATGGCCTCGGTCACCAGTTTCTTCGTCAGGTTCTGATACGACACGAACCTCCAGAACTTGTGCAGGAGAAAGAGCATCTTCAATGAAATCAACTGATTCAGGTGACCATTCAATGATGTCGATTTTTTCTCCTCCAAGCTCGCTCATTACTGTTGAGACGCGAACTCCTCTTTGTCCAACCATCGAGCCAACAGGGTCAATATGTGCATCGGTTGTATGGACTGAGATTTTTGATCGATTACCTGCTTCACGAGCAATCGCCTTTACCTCAACTGTACCTGTTTGTATTTCCGGTACTTCTATAGCAAATAAAGCAGCTAAAAAATCAGGATGAGATCGGGATAATTTTAGGAATATTCCACGTGAAGTTTCTTCTACTGCTAGCAATATAGCCCTGATTCTTTCACCGGGTTTGAATCTTTCACCGGGAATTTGCTCTTCATACGGCATAATTGCAGTAACTCGTCCGAGGTCTACATAAAGGTTTCCTCTTTCGAATCTTTGCACCTGTCCAACAATAATATCTCCTGCTTTTTGACCATACTCTTCTAAAGCAGAATCTTTTTCTGCTTCACGAATTTTCTGCATGATAACTTGTTTTGCTGTCTGAGCTGCGATTCGTCCAAAGTCATCTTTTGGCTCAAGAGGAAAGGCTAGCTCTTCATTTATAGCGACGTCTTTTTTAATCATGCGAGCTATATTCAGCATGATGTGTTTCTCGTCATCAAATCGTACTTTCTTAGCTTCTTCTTCACTGATCTCCTCGCCTTCTTTTGGTTCAGGGATAATCTCTTCTCCGTCTTTATCTAATTCAGGTTCTGGTTTTAGCATACTTTCGTCAACTACGAGTTTGATTTGATTAAAAACAGTTGTCCCTGTTTCTAGGTCAAATTTACACGTAATGATTTGACCACGTTTACCAAATTCTTTTTTGTAGGCTGTGGCTAATGATTGTTCAATTGCATCAAACATCCGTTCTCGGGGGATACCTCTCTCTTCTTCCATTTCAGTCAATACTGAATTTATTACTTTTAGATCAAACATAATACTTTTATTATTTCTACGTGGTCCTTATTGTCGTAATATTGTCGCTTAAGACATTATTGTTTAACATAGAGTATCACGCTATTTTTATTTAATTGTCGTTAATTCTCCTTACGAAGACTGCTCGGCCAAAGGCCGAGCAGTCTTCGTAAGATATAGATAGTGTACGTGCACGTTGCAAAAAAGTCAAAGCTTTCAATTCGTGCATAGCCTGATTTGTTCTTTCGAGCATGGTGTTATAATTAATGTAATTAGTACTGGAGGTTAAATTAACTTAGTTCATTTTTATTTATTGTGCGTATTCAAGATGGTCAACTGAAGAGGTTTATTTTAGATGCAGGTCTTATTACCAAAGCTAATATTTCTGCGGCTCAAAAGATTGCAAAAGAAGAGGAAAGAACTTTAAGTGAAGCTCTTATTGCTCACGGTCACATGACTGAGGATGATATGAGGCGAATCGAGTCTTATGTATTAGGTATTCCTTTTGTGGTACTGAAGGACATGAAAATAGATTTTGATATCCTCTCTATGATTCCGGAGCCTGTAGCTCGTGCTCACAACATCATCGCTTATAAAAAAAATGACGATTCCCTTGAAGTTGCCATGCTTGATACTGCTGATTTGCCAGCTATTGATTTTATTCGTAAAAAAGTAGGTTTAAAAATTAAACCTCGTCTGACAGATACAGACTCAATGAGGGTAGCTCTTCGGCAGTATCAGAAAACTTTAAAAGATGAGTTTGGTGACATAATAATGAAGGATGCTGCAGAGCTTAAGCTTTTGTCAGAAGATGGGGAAGAAGTGAGTGAGAGTGATTTGAAGAAAATGGCTGAAGATTTGCCTGTTATACGTATTGTAGACACGTTATTACGTCATGCCATTATTCAAGGTGCATCTGATATTCATATTGAGCCAATGGAAGAGCAAGTTTTAGTTCGGTACAGAATTGATGGTATTTTGAGTGATGCGATGAAGCTTCCCAAAATCGCTTCAGGCAGTTTAGTGGCTCGTATTAAAGTCCTTTCTTCTCTTAAGCTTGATCAGAAGAGACTACCTCAAGACGGACGTTTTAAAATGGAAATGGATGGTCAGAAGGTTGCGTTCCGAGTCTCGATGCTTCCTGTATATTACGGTGAGAAGGTCGTTATGCGTCTCTTACGTGAAAACCGCAGTGGTTATTCTTTGGAGGGGATTGGGTTCCATGGACAAACTCTTGAAAGTGTTCATCGTGCAACTCGAGCTACGACAGGTATTATTCTAGTGACTGGTCCTACAGGGTCTGGAAAGTCGACTAGTCTTTATACTATTTTAGACATCTTAAATACCCCGGAAGTAAACATTTGTACAATTGAAGATCCTATTGAATATCAGATGGCTAGAGTCAATCAATCACAAGTGAAGCCTGATATTGGTTTTACTTTTGCAGCAGGCTTACGTTCCTTGATGCGTCAAGATCCTGATGTCATCATGGTTGGTGAAATTCGTGATCAAGAAACAGCTAGTCTTGCTATTAATGCGGCTCTAACTGGTCACTTAGTGCTTGCAACTATCCATACAAACTCAGCTGCAGGAACAATAGCTCGATTAATTGATATGGGGGCAGAATCATTCTTGCTTGTTTCTACATTGCGAGTAGCAGTCGGGCAAAGATTAGTTCGTAAATTGTCTGATGATAGATTGCCATATACCCTTACTAAAGCAGAACGTGACGACCTTTCTACAAAAGTTAATCTCGACAATGTTTTAAAGTCTCTGAAAGAAGAAGGTCTTGTAAAGAAAGGTGCAACATGGAATGATATTCAGTTTTACCACCCTAAAGAAAAAGGAGCTTCAGATGATGGATACAAAGGTAGAATGGGTATCCATGAAGTGCTAAATATATCTCCAGCAATTAAAGATATGGTAATGGCTGGTAATACTGGTGATCAAATCGAGGATCAAGCTCGAAAGGAGGGGATGCTTACCATGTTAGAGGATGGTATTTTTAAAGCTACTCAAGGTCTAACCAGTATAGAAGAAGTGTTACGAGTGATTAATGAATAATTTTATGTCAACATTCACCTATGTTGGAGAAGATAGGGATGGTAAAGAAATAGAGAACACTGTCGAAGCTGAGGACAGATTCTCTGTGTATGCTGTGGCTCGTAATCAAGGTCATACAGTTTCCTCTATAGAAGAAACTTCAGGTTTTAATTTCAAAAAACTTTTAAATATCGAGCGTCTCAATTACTTACTTAGTAGGGTAAAGGATGATGAATTGGTGATGGTGACTAGAAATATCGGTTCGATGTTAACAGCAGGACTTACTTTGTCACGATCCTTGTCAGTGATTGAGCGGCAGAGTACCAACCCTCGACTAAAGGGTGTGATGAAAAAGATCATCGAAAAGATTAATCAAGGTGACCCTTTTTACGAGTCTTTAAAACAGTTTCCAAAAACTTTTAATAATTTATATGTTGCTATGGTCCGCGCTGGTGAGGAGAGTGGTAATTTAGCCGAATCTTTTAAGACTTTGGCTATTCAGATGGAAAAGGCAGCAAACCTTAAGAAGAAGATTAAAGGAGCTATGATTTATCCAGCTATTGTCAGTATTGTGATGATGGTAATTGGTATTTTAATGATGATCTACGTGATGCCTGAAATTACAAGTACTTTTAAAGGTATGGATAAGGAATTGCCAGCTTCTACGACATTCTTGATAAATACCAGTGATTTTATGGTCGACAATACCTTATTGGTTATAGGAGGGTTTGCCTCACTCTTGATAGGGATCGCGTATTTTTTCAAAACAAAAATTGGAATAACTGTTAGTTCTTGGGTTGTCGTAAGACTGCCAGTTATCGGTACTATGGCGAAGGAAGCTAACTCTGCTCAAACAGCACGAACTCTTTCTTCTTTACTTAATTCAGGTGTTGATGTTATTCAGTCGCTATCCATTACTAGAGAAGTGATTCAGAACGTTTACTATAAAAAGATTTTAAAAGAAGCTGCAGAAAGAGTTGAAAAAGGGACAGCTCTTTCAGAAACATTTATTGAAAGAAAGGACCTGTACCCAATTCTAGTTGGAGAGATGATTCTAGTTGGAGAAGAGACTGGTCAGATTGCTGGAATGCTTGGAGAGTTGGCTATCTTTTATGAGGACGAAGTAGAGCGAAAAACAAAAGATCTGTCTACTATTATTGAGCCTTTAATGATGGTTGTAATT
Source organism: uncultured Candidatus Saccharibacteria bacterium (assembly GCA_964515625.1). Taxonomy (GTDB): domain Bacteria; phylum Patescibacteriota; class Minisyncoccia; order Phycocordibacterales; family UBA918; genus OLB19. Next base: position 9,599 of record CAZEUI010000017.1, on the reverse strand, counting down.
GGTGGAGCTGTTGGTTTCTTTGCTTTGGCATTAATTTCGCCAATTTACTCAATGTCGGATGGTGTAAATTAAAGTATGAGATATCTATTGCAACAAAGGGGTTTTTCTTTAGTGGAAGTTGTTTTTGTATCAGCTATATCTTTAGTAATTTTTGGAGCACTTTTTTCTTCATTTAAATTTTCTTTTGAATTGATGAATTTGTCACGAGCAAAGTTAAGTGCAATGTCTGTTGCTAACGACAGGATGGAATATTTTCGTTCTTTGTCTTATAGTGATGTTGGTACTGTTTCGGGTATTCCTTCTGGAACAATTCCTCAGAATAATGTAGTGATTCTTAATGGTATTGAATTTCAAGAGCGAGTTTTGGTTGAGTATGTTGATGATATTGCTGATGGTCAAGGTGTTTCTGACACTAATGGAATTCCTTCAGATTATAAACGTTTGAAATTAGAGTATGAATGGACTATTGGGGGTGTTACTAACAAAATTTTTTTAGTTAGTAACATTGTCCCTCGCTCAATTGAGACAACAGCAGGCGGTGGAACCGTCAGAGTTAATGTTATTGATGAAAATTCAAATTTATTGACAGGAGCTTCTGTCCGTTTGATAAACAATACTGTGGGTCCAGTCGACGTTATTAAGCTTACAGACCTTAGTGGCGCATCACTTTTTTCCGGCGCACCGGCAGCAAGTGGTTACGAAATAATAGTGACTGGAAATATTTCTGGTAATGATTATTCAACTGCCCAGACATATCCTGTTACAGTCGCAAATCCTAATCCAATTGTGTCACCTTTTTCTGTTCTTGAGTCAGATATATCTACTTTAACTTTTCAGATTGGTGAATTAAGTGATTTAACTATCAAGACTTTGAGTTCTATTTCGGAAGGGTCTTTTAATGAAGATTTTTCAGATTTAGTGAGTGTGGATTCTAGTTCAGGTGTAAGTGTTAATTCAGGTAACTTAATTTTGTTTGATACTATTGGAGTTTATAATACAGACGGTTTTGTCTACCTGGGTCCGATTGCACCTTCTCCACTTAAGTCGTGGAATGTCGTACGTGTAGCGCCCAATCTACCAAGTGACACTTCTTTTTATGTTCAGTTTTTAACTGGCTTAATAGGAGGTCCTTACATTATGATACCTGATGGTGATCTGCCTGGAAATAGTACAGGGTTTTCTGGTTCAATAATTGATATTTCTGACCTAGATGTGAGCGTGTACCCCTCTATTTTTGTTGGTATTTTTTTAGAAACAAGTGACACTTCTAAAACACCGTCTATTGATGAGATTAATGTTCACTATAGGCAATCAGAATCAGTTTTTGCAAATGCTAGTCTAGATGTAAGGGGGTTAAAAACAATTGGTCTTGATGCTTTGCTGTCGCCAATTTATAAATATAGCAACACTTTGGTATCTGACGCTAATGGTGACTTGCTTATTGCTAATTTGGAATTCGATACATATAATATTGAGCCTTCAGGGTCTTATGATATTGCCTCAGCATGTAATAATTATCCTATCGCACATAAAGCAGGAATCGATAGTGTTTTTGAAGCAGTGCTCGTGGCAGATGTGACAAATACATTAAGGGTAACTATTGTAGATGTTCTAGGTAGGTCAATACCAGGGGTGGAGGTGACAGCTTCTAGGTCTGGATTTACTTCAACTGAAACAACAAACAATTGCGGTCAAACATTTTATAATAGTGGATTATCAGTAAACAGTGACTATGTTATTGATTCTATAGCTCCAGGCTATATTGATGAGAATGTTACATCTTTTGAAATCAGTGCTGATACTATTACAACTATAGTAATGACTCAATAATTTATGAAAAATACAGCTATCTCAAAAACGAGGAAAGGAATGACTTTAGTAGAAGTGATAGTCGTAATTAGTATTTATACGGTACTTATGTTGGTGATGACTACAAGTATTGATAATTTATATAAAATAAATTCTTATGCTATGGCGCAAACTGACGAAGTGGACAATGCTCGGAGAGGGATGGTTGAGTGGAGTCATGATACAAAAGAAATGACTGTTGCAGAAGATGGTAATTATCCGATTGTCATTATTGATGAAAATAGATTTGGTTATTACAGTGACATTGACCAAGATAGTTCTGTTGAATATGTAGAATACATTTTGTCTGGAACAACATTAACAAAATATATCTATAATCCAGTAGGGTCACCTGCTGTATATTCTCTAGCTTCTCCAGATTCAGAAAAAACACTTTCTTTATTCGTTCAAAATATAGATCAAGGAGTACCTACTTTTTTATACTTTGATAATAATGGTGCACAATTAAACTCAGCCTCACCAGTAATAGAGGTTAAATATATTAAAGCACAAATTATTGTTAATGTGGATCCTATTAAATCGCCTGGAGAATTTATGCTTAAGTCTAGTATCGCACCTCGTAACTTGAAAGATAATTTATAAAATAGAGTATGAAAACTATAGAAAATAGAAAAAAAGTATTATCAACATCGGGCTATCTGCTCGTTCTCGTGTTAGTTTTTGGAAGTATATTCGCTATCGTTATTAGCTCACTTGTCGGTTCTGTGATTACTCAAAATCAAGTAATTAATTTTCGTTTCGAACAGCAACGTGCGACAGATATTGCTGAAGCTGGTCTTAATTACTACAAGTGGTATTTGTCACATTATCCAGATGATGTGACAAACGGGACTGGATTGCCCGGACCTTATGTTCATCAATATTTTGATCCAGAAGGTGGAGCGATAGGTGAATTTTCTTTAGATATTTCAAGTAATACATATTGTGGAGACATTTCTTCTGTCGAAGTTGAGTCGACAGGTTTCACTTATACAGAGACTGATGCTGTTAGTATTATTAGTGCCCAGTACACACGCCCTACGGTAGCTGAGTATGCTTTTATTACAAATGGAGGTGTGTGGTACGGTGGCGATAGGGTGATTACTGGTCCTGTTCATTCAAATCAGGGGATCAGGATGGATGGTTATCACAATTCTTTTGTTGGTAGTGGTCAGCCTGACTGGAGTTGTACAAGTTCATTTGGCTGCAGTCCTTCTCAGACTGTAGATGGTGTTTATACTACAGGTACTCATGCAACCCCAGGGCTGTTCACGTTTCCTGTTTCTCCAGTAGATTTTGCGGGACTCACATTGGATTTGAGTGAAATGAAGACTAGAGCTCAAAATAATGGAGGTATCTATTACGGTCCATCAGGGGGGTATGGGTATAGAGTTGTTTTCAATGGTGATGGAACTGTTACTGTTAGAGAAGTTGATTCAACATCTTCATATTGGGCTTATTCATCAGCAGAAGGTTGGCATTCAGATGAGCGTAATGTTATAAATTCGACTACTTTTCTTGCTACTGAAACTGTCGACACCTCTTGTCCTTTATTGTATTTTGAGGACAAAGTTTGGTTGGAAGGTCATATTTCACAGAAAGTCACTCTTGCTGCAGCAAATTTATCTTTAGGTTCTCAAACAAATATTGTGTTAAATGGTGATGTTGATTATGTCCCAGGAACTAATGCGGGGCTGTTGGCTATTGCAGAAGATGATATAGATGTTGGGTTAGTTGTCCCCGATGACATGATGGCTAATGGTATATTTGTGGCTCAGAATGGAAGGTTTGGCAGGAATCACTACTCTACAGCGAATCTAAACTCCACGCTTGATCCTTATGTATTACTTAATTCCCTCACTCGTTATGGAAGTGTTATCTCTAATGGTCGAGTAGGTACTAAATGGACTAGTGGAGGAGTTGCAGTTTCTGGTTTTGAAACAAGAGTTACATCTTTTGATATTAATCAAGTAGATTCTCCGCCACCACTTACTCCGGAAACTTCAGATGTGTATATATTTAAAGCTTGGAAGCAAGAAGGGTAGTGATGTTTAGAAAAAGATGCGGAGGTTTTGTCTCCGCATTTTTTTCTTCGTGTTACAATTTAAATATATGAAAAAAACCGTACCGTTAATTATTGGTAACTGGAAATTAAATCCAGTCAGTTTAGTAGACGCCTCAACAATGGCTAGTGCTGTTGCAAAAAAGATTAAAAAAACCGATGAGCCATATGCGGTAATTGCACCCCCTTTTCCATACTTAGCAGAAGTTGGAAAAAAGATTAGCAAAAGTGCGGTAGCACTAGCAGCTCAAGATGTGCATTATGAAGTCATGGGTGCGTGTACTGGTGAGGTGTCTATTCTTCAACTTAGAGATTTGAATGTTGAGTACGTAATTATAGGACATTCAGAACGCCGAGCATTAGGAGAGACTGATGAAATGGTGAGAAAAAAAGTTAAGTTAGTCCTGAAGAATAAGTTAGTACCAGTAGTGTGTATAGGGGAAAAAGATCGTGATTTAGAAGGCGAGTTCTATTCTTTTGTCGAAGCTCAGTTCCGCAGTTTGGCAGAAGAGTTATCATCTATAGAAATGAAAAAAATAATCATCGCTTATGAACCTATCTGGGCGATAGGTTCAGGTAAAACAGCAGCCGTCGAAGATGTTAAAGAGATGCAGTTATTTATAGTGACCATTCTCACTAAGCTCTATGATAGGAAGACAGCTATGAAGGTGCGATTAATTTACGGAGGTTCTGTCAAACCTCAAAATGCTGCCATACTGCAGGAGGAAGGTGGTATGAACGGTTTTTTAGTTGGGGGTGCCAGTCTCAAGTCTGATGATTTTGTTTCAATTATTAAAGCTGTAAGTTAAAGATATGAAGTCAGTTATAGAAATAGAGAGCTTAAAAGGTAGGTTCGTATTACTCCGAACTTCACTCAATGTGCCTGTTAAGGATGGAAAAGTGACAAATAAATTTCGTATTGATAGAGCAATGCCTACTTTAAGGTACCTTCATGAGAGGGGTGCAAAAGTGATAGTGATCGCTCATATCGGGCGTGATTCTGAAGAGACTTTAAAGCCTGTTTTTAATGTGCTTGAGAAGCATCTACCTATTCATTGGGGTGGAAAAATAAGTACTGAGGGGTTTAGACAACGTAAAGAATTAATGTCCGATGGCGATATCCTTATGGCAGAAAATTTAAGGCAAAATCCTGCTGAAAAAGCCAACGACGAAGCTTTTGTTGAGTTGCTGTCTTCTCTTGCTGACGTGTATGTCAATGACGCGTTTGCCGTTTCTCATCGTAACCATGCTTCTACATACGGCGTAGCGAAAAAACTTCCTGCTTATGCAGGGCTTACTCTTACGGAGGAAATGACAGAATTAAGTAAAATGATAAAACCTGAACATGTTTCGTTTTTCATGTTGGGTGGAGCAAAGTTCGACACAAAAATACCTCTTGTAGAAAAATACTTAGAGTTGTACGACAATGTGTTTATCGGCGGAGCATTAGCAAATGATATCTTTAAGGCTCAGGGTTTAGAAGTTGGTAAATCAATGGTGTCAGAAGCATCTCTAAAAGATGCAGAGTTTTTGAATAACAAAAAATTATTGCTCCCAATTGATGTTATTGTTGACGGTCCAGATGGGAGAAGTATTAAGACTCCCGACAAAGTAACTGAAAATGAGAGTATTCTCGACGCAGGACCTTTGACTATCGACATGCTGGCTACTTATGTAGAAAAAGCAAAAACTATCCTTTGGAATGGTCCATTCGGCGCTTTTGAGCTCGGCTACACTCAGAGTACAGAAATTACAGCAAGACACATTGCAGCAGCTGACGGATTTTCTGTTATTGGGGGTGGTGATACTGTCGCAGCTGTTGAAAGTCTAAAAATTAATAATCTTTTCGATTTTATTTCAACTGGAGGTGGGGCAATGCTAACTTTTTTAGAGAATGGCTCAACCCCGGCAATAGATTTATTAAAATAAAAAGCACATGCAGAGCAGCAGCGCTTTTGTTGTTTGTAGATAGGAAGTTATCGTTATCTAGCTTTATGCATTAAGAACATGTTCTCAAACTTAGCTGTAGGACATCTTTTTAATACTACGAATTTAAAAAACTCGAAATACATTCGCGTACAACCTGTTGCAAGTGAAACTATTGCTACAAAAATGAATATTGATTCTTGTAAATTGAATACTGAGTCATTTATGCTATGCATACCTTGGTTCAAGGTTATGTCTAGAAGTTGGAATATCAAAACGCCCAGTACGAAGCCTTGTCCAGCATTTACTGAAAAGTACAGGTCAGACCTAAAACCTCCCCAATCTTTGCTGTATCTGTTCCATCTGTATACGATCCTAAAAAACTAAAGATCAATCCAGCAAGAAATACTGCTAGTGCAAAGTATGCTGTTTCATTAAGGTAATTCATGGTCTTCTCCTGAAAATAACTAGTGAATTGTTAGTGTAAAATAACGCTAATTCTGAATAATGTATATTACACTTATACTAAAAGTAAAGACATGTGTATATGATTTAGGTAATAAACTTTTTTATGAGTTTTGAGTATTGCTTTAATTTATCGTCAGATTCTTCATATTGCTCCGCTATGGTTTGAGCTAAATTTTTATCAGGTCCAATCATCATTGGGTACAATTTAATATGAACATGAGGAACTTCAAACCCTTCTACTGCTAAACAGGTACGAGTAGTATTGAAGGCTTTGTCAGATGCTAGGGCGATTTTCTTAGCAACTTCAAACAAGTGATCATAAGTCTCTTTAGGTAGATTAAATATATAATCAACTTCCAGCCTCGGAATAACTAATGTTTGCCCAGCAACAACTGGAAATTTATCCATTAAGACCACGCAAACATCATCTTCATAAACAAACACCCCTTCAATTTCACGAGAAATAATTTTAGAAAATATAGTAGTCATATTAGCTAAAATGATACCATAAAATTTAAATATTTCTTAGAAAAGATGACCTGCTCTAGGTTGTAAGGTTTCGAGTTTAGTTTGTTTAAGAAATTTCTTTTACAAAATTTTTATAAATGATATAATCGTTTATGCAATCTAAAAAAGATTGGTTTGTACCAAGACCTGATCTGTAGGGTTGCTATAATAAGGTTTGCTACATATCTTTGATACGTAGTTTGCCGCAAAGCTCTAAACCGCAACTTATGTTGCGGTTTATCTTTGTCTTGTTATTATTGATGCACTATGAAATATACCATCGGTCTTGATTTGGGGACTACATCAGTAGGTTGGGCAATTATAAATAATGATAAAGGGAGAATTGAGGATCTGGGTGTACGTATATTTAAGTCAGCCGAAAATCCGAAAGATGGAAAGTCTTTAGCGGAGCCACGCCGGTTAGCTCGTTCTGCCCGTCGTCGATTAGCTAGACGTTCAGGTAGACTAGAGGCAGTAAAAGAGGTTTTTATGAAAGCTGGGCTTTCAGACGTAGATATTAAAAATGCTCACCATTCAGGAAAAAGTCCTTACGAATTACGAGTTAAAGCTTTGGATGAAAAAATAACCTTGTCTGAGTTATTTGTAGCTACGTATCATATTACAAAAAGGCGAGGATATAAGAGTAATCGTAAACATGTTGATTCAGACATATCGGGCTCTGATAAAGCTAAGGAAACTAAACAAGTCCTTGGTAGTATTGAAAAAAACCAAGCCTTGATAAAAGATAATGATGCAGTGAGGACTGCAGGCGAGCTACTATGGAATGAGATACAGTCCGAAAAAGATAAAGTAGGGGTAGCGTTTACTGGTATTCGGAATAAACCAGGCTTATACATTCACTCTGTTTCTCGAGAAATGTTGGAAGATGAATTAAAGCAAATATTTTCTGCTCAACAAGAGTTAGGTAATCATCTGGTTACTGAGAGTTTGGTTTCCAGTATTATTGGTTCTGATAATGAAGGAAAAGCAGTCGGAGCTTTTAATAAACAGAAACATTATGCGCAAGGAGCGATATTAAAGAAAATGGTCGGTTTCTGTACTTTTGAGAATAAAAAGCATGGAGCATTAGAAAATGAAATGCGAGCAGCTAAGGCTACTTATTCATTTCAGTATGCCAATGTTCTACAGAAAATAAATCATATCAAGATAGACAATAGTAATGTACACGGCTTACTATCAGATTTTACTGAAGAGCAACGGACGATAGCTTTAGAATATGTGTTGTCTGTAAAGACACCTAACTATAACGGGTTACGAAAAAAGCTAAGGTTAGTTGAAGGAGAGCGTTTTAACATGGTTCATTATTATCGTCCGAGACCTAAAACCGGAGAGACTGCTAAACCTTTGTCTGAATCAGAACTGGCTAATCTGGTTGAAAGTAAAACCAAATTACCTTCGATGAAGGATTATCTTGATCTTAAAGGAATAATTGAAGCAGTTGATGTTGATTTTGGTAAATTAATTAAAGAAGACAAAAGAATTATTGATGAAATAGCTACTATTCTAACCTGGTACCGGACTGATGATGATGTCTTAAAAGGTTTAAATAAAGAAGTTGTGATTGATGGTAAAAATATCACTGTACCAAAGGAGGTTTGCAAGGCACTGCTTAAAAAATCTTTTTCAGAGTTTGGCCGATTATCACTGAAAGCTCTACGTAAAATTATCCCTTATCTTGAAGAGGATAAAAAATACGATGAAGCTGTTACTTTGGCAGGGTATGGCGAGTATGCGCGGATTCGGTCTAAGAAATTACGACCATTGCCTAAAGATGACCATACGATAACTAATCCAGTAGTGAAGCGTACAATAGCTCAGACTATAAAAGTGATAAATGCCATCATCGGTGAGTATGGCTCACCTTACGCCGTTAATATTGAATTAACTAGAGAGTTATCAAAGAATAAAGCAGAGAGAAAAAAGATCGAGGTTTCTCAGAATGATAATGCTAGTAGAAATGAAAAATCTAAACAGGCAGTGATTGAGAATTGCAATATCCAAGAACCGAAAGGACAGGATATTCTTAAGTATAAATTGTGGAGTCAACAGAACAACAAATGTGGTTATTCGGGAAAAGCGATTGATGAATTACGTTTATTTGAAGATGGTTATGTAGAAATAGACCACATCCTACCATTTAGTCGTAGTTTTGATGATGGTTTTAATAATAAAATTCTCGTTCTGCAAAAAGAGAATCAAGAGAAAGGTAATCAAACTCCTTATGAGTATATCGGTGCTGATGAAGCGAGGTGGCATAATTTTGAAGCTCTAGTTGCTTCGTTTGTAAATATTTCTGATCGAAAAAGAAACAACATGCTTAACAAAAAGTTTGTTAAAGATGATTTAACGGCGCGTACTCTTAATGATACTAGGTACATTTCTAAATACCTTAAGAACTACATTGAGAATGGGTTAGAGTTTAGTGAGGGTGAGAGAGAAAATAAGCGGAGAGTTCTGACTGTGAATGGTACAGCGACTGCCTATTTACGTAAACGCTGGACTCTGTGGAAAGATAGACAGGAGAATGCTCGGCACCACGCCCAAGACGCTGCCATCGTAGCGGTGATTAATAGCAAGATGGTTAAAACAATTGCATCTTTTGCTCAATTAGGTGAAGTTAGAAGTTATTTGGGAGCCCACAAGAAATTAACTGAATTGCCAGATATTGACTCAGCAGAAGCAGAGAATATTAAAAAAAGTATTCTACTTAGAAACGAGCGACATAAAGACCACTTTCCTGAACCATGGACAGGCTTCAGATACGAGC
>CAZEUI010000016.1:12885-15513 GCA_964515625.1 uncultured Candidatus Saccharibacteria bacterium | reverse complement strand
TCTAATTCATTTCCTTCCATATCACTATAAGAAGATTTACTTTCAAATGAACCTAGCGCATGTGTAGCAGGGTTGTTTAGAGAAACTTCGAGCTGTTTCCTTTTTACTACTACTGAAGTGTAGTAAAAAACGAGACTTAAAATTATGGCTATAGCCAAAATAGCTCGAATATTTTCTTTTGTTAAGAATTTCAACATTATTAACCTTTGATAAATAATTCAAACTCTTCTGGCTTTTCACCTTCGTCCGCAGGTATTAAGTTAAGATCAATATGGCGACCCATGAACAAAGCACTGATAACCGACTGTCTAGAAGTTGCAAAATAAACCTTAAAGCGCTGAGCGGTCATAACCTGAGAACAATCTCTAGAATTATTAATCACGTTAAAATCAATAACTACTTGCTCAGGGTCAGAGTCCATAATAACAGCTTCAACATCCAGCAAATCACAAGGCGTAGGCATGTTTATTTCACCAACAAGAGTATGTGTCCCGTCAATAAAATAATGTTTAACGTCAACACGAGTTATTTCTGGATATAAGTTTTTAATAACATCCTCTTCTGTCTGCGTTGTTTGAACACTTTCTTGCTGAAGCTCAGAGTGTTTTAAGTTTGCAAAAATAAACATCCCTACAACAATCAACACCAGAAGAATGATAATCAAGATTATGGATTTTTGACTCATAGAAAATTTTTATTAAGAGTAATGCTCATCAAAACCTAGTTTATCTCACCATGAAACATAAAGACTTGTTTTTACCTCATTACTTTTAGAATAGGTCAGGATGATAAATAGGTCTTCATATTATAACTCATTTATAAAATCTTTGCCTAAATAGATGATGATTGGAGTCTCTGACCCAGATGCTTTTTCATAAGCTGACACTGGCACACCTCCTACTGATTCACTGAGCTCTAAGGCTTCTTTTGCGTACTCAGGAGCATAAACTATCGCAGACTTCTCTTCATGATTATCGAGATCACTTTCTAACTGTGTAATAGGATAGCCTGAGTGTTCTAACTTGAGACGAAGTTTTGCAGCAAGACCATTTACACCACTCTGGTTCACAATCATAATAGCGGGAAAACTTTCCTTTATAACTTCACTATAACCCAAACTATCTTTCTTAAGAGCTTCATACTCCATTTGCTCTGAAGATATTACAGAACCATCATTAACACCATCAATCACAACTTGATAAGGCCGTTCACTAACCGAAGCTGACCGAACATACAAAGCAATCATCACTAAGACACCAACAACAACGATAGATACTAAGAAAAATAATCTATATCTACTCATGAATGTAGTGATACTTAAAAACTTTTGCGACCAAGTATCAGAAGCTCTAAAACTATTACGTAAATCTAAGATACCCTCTTCAATAGGTGCTACGATCGATACTTTTCTATTTATTTTTTGAACAGAATAACCCTTTGTCACTTGAGGATTAGACGACACACCTGCCATAGATAGCATTTTTTTGATATATATTTTTATCGCCCAAGTAACCAGCGTTATAATCAAAAATAATATTGTCAGAATGATAAGTAAAATTTTCCAAGGAATTACCCAGAAGGAAGTTTTACTAGACGCGAACTGACGATCTTCCTCACCATAAGCAAGCGTTACTATTGCAGAATATCTTCCCGTGTCTGAAAGTGACCAATCCCCTTCCCATTTAAATGTATATTTTCTAATCTGATCAGGAAGAACATTTCCGAACATTGTTTGCTTATTAATAGGAATTATACCCCTTTCCTGTCCCCACATATTAAAAATTCGTATATCACCTTGAGGTAAAATTTGTACATTACCTTTATTTTCAAATCTTAATTCAAAATCCATTTCCGGCTTTTCCACTATAAACTTAGCACTTCTAAACTCACGCACAAAACCATCCTCTATCACATCTCCTGTTACACGTAAAAAAACTAATGATGTTACAACTTGCGCAGTCTGAACTTGTGATTTTCTGCCACCAGAATTCAACGACTTAGTACCGACTAAAATAGCCGCAAAATGACCACCAGGAGGAGCGTCATCAGGCACAGAAATAACAAATGGAATTTCCAATACTTGTTCAGCAGGCACTGTAACTTCTTTAAAGTCAGGTTTAATCCACTCTGCCAAAGTCTCTCCTTCTGACTCAGTCACAAGTAATGGTAAAAATTTTACTTGACCACTTTCCCCTTGCGGAGCAAAATTTAACACATCTACATAAACGGCAATATCGTAAGGGTTTCCATTAATAATCCTAACTGAACTAGTCCAATTCTGAGCAGGATTTGCAGTCATTTCAAAAAGCGTGGGCGAGACACTGAGAGTCAGAGACTCTTGAGCATTAGAAATAACCGGTAGCAATAAACAGCAAATAACAATTAATCTAATTATCTTTTGAAATGTCTTTGAGATTAATATCATGATCTTTAGGTTCAGTTACACCACCTTCGTCAACATACATGGTCACTTCATCACAATCATCACCTTCATCATCAGGAATCAGGAATACTTTTCTAAACAACAAGGCTACAGAAAGAACGACAATCAGCACCCCACCGAAAATTAACAATAACAGACGTAGAGGCATCATGTAAAAGAAAGTTGTGTCATAAATAGAAGCTTTG
>CAZEUI010000016.1:0-12875 GCA_964515625.1 uncultured Candidatus Saccharibacteria bacterium | reverse complement strand
AATTTTCACCATACCTCAACTGAATATTCGCCTTATACCGACCCAACTCCTCACCCAAAGGAATGAGACTAGTCAACATTATTGTTTCTCCAGGCTTAACAATAACAGACTTTTCATTAACTAAAGTTGATACTACTTCATTACCTAATGAATCATAGAAAATGATCTCACCTTTTGGTGCTGATGGTAAATCACCCATATTTTCTACACTTATCTCAATGACTTTTTTTAAATCACTTGTAACAAATCTGTTGATTAAAAAACTACTAATACGCATACTGTCTTCACGACTATCTGCAATAGTAATCTTCACAACAACACCTCTTGCATCACCAGCTCGAGCAATAGCTTCGGCTTTAGGACGATTAGCAGCTTCAACAAAACCGATAAAAACATGGTAGTCCCCTGGCTCAGCATAAGGGTGTATTTTAAGACGAAGAGAAACTTCTTCAGTAGCTCCAGGCATCACTTCTATCCGACCTCTTGTTACTTCAATCCAGCTAGTTACTGTATTTGTCCTGTCTGTCATTACTGGCGTAACAAACTCTTTGATCTCACCTATACTATCTATAGTTATTTCATTTACTGTAGCGTAAAGAACTACCTTTCTAAACTCATAGTCATTTTTAATCGTAACTATATTTTCTACTTGGTCACGTGGTTCTAGAGTCTCATCAATTAAGAATGGTCGGATAGATACCTCTGAGGCAGACATTATCGTAGGAGCAATCAAAAACAGCATTATAAATAAAGAAAAAGTGATACTTCTGAAGAATTGTCTCATTATGTTAATCATACCATTTAAAATACAGGGATAGATAGATACACGATATTTGTCTGATAATCACCAGCCACCTGTTCTTCAGTGACTAGTATTCTATAGACAATGTCATGAACATCATTGGCAGGTATCGAGCTATACATTAACTCTTGAGGCGTAATGTCTAAGGCTGCGTAGGAGTCAATCGGAGCAAACCGGCCAGAACCACCTGCAAGTGTAGCATCGGTCGTATGATAGCCGACACAGCCTGTAGCAGATCCAGAACAAGCAGTCGCCCATCCGGAAGGAGAAGCATTTGTGCTAGTTATTGCAGGAATGATATCACCATAACTATTAGTTAGCTGTTGGGTGGCGTACATAAGTAATTGATAGCCTTCAGTAGCATTAGTGTTAATAGCTATACGCTGAATAGCCTCATAAGTCGTACCAAACGGTAATGAGCCAAAACCAATTGAGGTTGGTGTAGTCTCAACATCTGCCACAATACCAGCAACAGATGTACCGATAGTTACACCACTTATAGTTGAGACTAACTGTGGACCCTCGGTAACCAGCGACGGGTAAGTTGAGCTTGCGACGAGAGCCTGTCCGGCTGTTTCATCGTAAAGCCTAAAGTAGTAAACTCCATTCGCGCGTGCTGCAGCATTTTCAATTGTAAATTCAAATTCAGTATCTGCAAGCGCTACATGAGTGAAGGCTGTAGTAGTGGTAGCTATCTCATTATGAGTACCACAACCATTTCCTACACCTCCTAAGCAAGCATCAGTATTAAAGAGGACCTTTGACTGAATAATAGCATTGTCTATACCTCCTCCATTTGAGTAACACCACGTTGAACTCGCCACACAAGCATATTGAGCCACCACTGCTGTACCTCCGTCAGAAAAATCAGCGTACTGAGAGTACTGTAAAGAAAATTTAGTATTAAATCCTGCAGCGTTTTCTACTTCAGAAGAAATAACTCTAAGCTTTAGAACATCCTTATTAGCAATATCTACAGGAGCTACATTCTCTGTAGCCAAAGGTGTACTAGGTGTATCATTTACCTCATCGTCATACCATCTCCAATCATGAGAAATTGGTGTATAACCAGTTGTTCTTAATGTTGGATAATGAAAATATCCATCTAATTCAGAATCGTCGCTATTAATCATCCTAAAACAATAGTCAGAGCGCTGAGTAGCTCCGTTATGCTCTATCAACCAATCGTATTCTACATCATCACCAATATCCACTGAGTAAGGGTTAATAGCTGAATTGTTAAACTCCTCATAGGTTCCAGCCACATCAGAAACAGAAATATTTAATGTCCCAGCTGCAGGCGAACTTGTAGCCAATTCAGTTCCGTCAGAAGGTGAAGCATTGTAACCTCGCCAAATTTCTCCACCACCTGAACCTCCAACATCATTCCATACTGAAACAGCATTACATGTAGTTAATTGTAGTCCATATTGCAACTTGAATGATTTAATGTTTTCAGGAAGAGTAGCATTATTAATTAGTAGAGACATTCGTATTCTTATTCTCTCAGACTCTCCAAGAGGATCGTCAATAGAGGTAACTGAAGTATTTTCACCTAAGTCGGAAGCGCCAGCTGGCCAAGGATCGGTAGGGTCAATAGCGTCATTGTCAACATAAAATCTATAATAATTTTGTCTAATTGAAGTTTCTGCTACTGGCCATTCCACGACCTCAACATGAAAATCTATATTTTGTCCTGTATCACTTTGCCATATTTCGTAGTGAGTTGTAGACGCGATACTAAAACCATTGATCGGCCTTGGGAAAGCAGTACCTGCACCATTACTGTCATTCGTAGCAAAAATTGAAGAGTTACTTGTATTTATGGTAGAACCTATAGTAATGCTATTTGTTACAGGCTCTGTGCCTCCTGAGGCAATAGCACCATTGGAACGGTGTGACACCATTGAACCGTTTCCACTTTGAGTATTTGAGATTACCCAGGCAACGGAATTATGGTCGGCAGGAGCACCTGCTCCAGCTCTCAATCGAAAAGAAACTGCTCCGATGCTAGATAACCATACCTGATGTCCATTTTCATCTAACCCTTGCAAACCTTCACCAACTCTTTTCTGAGCATGAATAAAACCTTGGGAGACATTAGGAATAGCTGTAATACTTTCAGTCTCTGCAACACCAGCATCCGTATAGTTATGTTCGGTTCGCTGAACCTGCCAGTTAGCACCCGAAAACTCCACGACAGCATAACTAATTTCTACAGTCACATCAGCATCACCACGCTGAAATACAGGTTCGTTTGTAGATGAATTCCAGCTAGCAGTAAACAAGCTATCATTAAAGTTTGTAGTATTGGCAGATGGATTAAGCTGCCCAGTTATGAACACAGCTATATCAGTATCATCCACCACTTCAGTCGCCACTGTGCCGGTAGCAAAGAAGTTTGTAGAAGCGACAGATAGCTCTCCTACATCTTTCACTTTCATTTCATTATCTGACCCTGCTAGACCAACAAACTCAATTATTTCCCAAGAAACTCTAGTTGTATTAATAGCTGTCGCCGGTCTAGTAATGGTAAAACTTGATGTAATATCACTTTGATCTGAAATGTATGCGGTTACATCATCAGCATTTTGAGTACCACCACCGATATTGTTTCCTGCTCCTGTAAGTTGTGAGTTTGTAATCCTTACAAAGGCAGAACTGGTAGCTGTTGGAGCAGTGTAATCAACCCCAGCAATTAGAGTCATTCCTGTTCCAGAGACATCTTCATTTCCTCTTTGAATAAAGAAGTCCTGTTTTTCTCTAGTGGTTAATTCAGCGTAAGTTGTATAAGCTTTTAAATCTGCTCCAGAATCAGACACCCGAAAGCAATAATTAGTATTGTATCCTGAATCTACTGTTGCCTCGATAGAATATTCTAATTCAGTAAATTGGACACTACTTAAGGCGATAGCACCCGAGTCTGAAGTTGTTTCTCGTAAAGCACCTGTTCCGATAAAACTGGTATTTTCATCTGTCATAGCACCTAAATTATTCAGAGCAACATCCGTAGTATCCCCATCGGCAATATTTGAACTTAATGACATATCCCAAGCTCCTCCCACAACACCAACATCTGTCCATAAAGCAATTGCTGTACAGGTGGATAATTTCGTACCATATTCCAGTCGAAAGGTTGTAGCAGGACTTGATACAAAACCTAAGTTAGACACCTGCAACCTTAGTCTGTAGGTAGTTTCTTTGGCAATATTCAAAATAGCACTGTCCTCAACATCACCACTGGCGGACGTAGCACCAGCTTCATTCCCATCATCATTTCGCCAATGATAATGAGTCTGGGTTAAAACAGGTCCAACTAGAGTCACGTTAGAATCGGGTGAAACAGCAGTACTTGGACCAACTGATGAACCTGTAACTATCACATCTGTGGAAGGATCGGATATTTGTATTTCAATAGTCTCACCATCAGAAGCACCAGCTCCAATATCAACCATCACGTAAACACACATACTTCTAGTATTATCAAGTGTTTCTGATCCTGTAAAAATTGAAGTGCCGTTAGCTGCTGAAAAACCATCAATATCGGGAGAACCAAAAGATGTCTCTCCCCCGCCATAAGATTCACCTGTACAGTCATAAGGAGCTGTCGTATCTAGGTCGTAGAGCAATTCAATATTAGACAAGTCGTTTAATGCATCAATCGTTCCGATTTCAGTAATAGTTATGTCCGTCACAGTTCTGGTTCCACCAGGGCGCTCGATTACAAAAGACCCTCCGACATATTGATTTGCACTTCCGACATCTAAGGACACTGCATGGGTACTACTAGCACTAACGTCGATATCAGCCGAAATTGTTCCTTCAGCATACACATCATAATTACGCAGACCTGTACCAGCATCACTAACCCTAAAACAATAAGTGTTACCTTGAGATGCTGAAATAGTCGGTTCGATAGCATATTCTAACTCCGCAAACTGACCAGATGTGAAGGTGATATTTCCAGTTTGGGAAGATGTGTCTTTCTGCCCTGCATTAGCAGAAAGGAAAGATCCACCAGGATCTGTCACACCTCCATTTACTTGCAACGCGACGTTAGTAGTATCATTCCCATCGGTTAAATTTGGACTATTAACAATATCCCAATCTCCGCCGCCGCCGACACCAACATCAGTCCATGCAACAACTGCAGAACATGTAGTTAGTTTCTGTGCATACTCAAGACGGTACTGAATAGGTGGAGACGATGTTGACCCTTCTGCTGACACACCTAAACGTAAGCGACGAATTGTCCCATTCGTAAAACCAATACTAGGTACATCTTCCACACCTTCAATTGAGGTTGCAGTAGTTTCACTACCATTATCATTACGCCAGTTGTAATGCGTCTGTGTTAGTTCAGCATTACGTAAAATTGTTGAAGCTGCTGGAGAAACTGAACTAGATGGACTAATAGATGGACTGCCAGATATCGTGACATCCGTAGTTGGATTATCAATAGAAATTTGTATTGTCTGCCCATCAGTCGAGCTAGCTACCACATCATAAACAGTATAAGCACATAAACTTTTGGTGGTAGTTATCTGAACACTCCCAGTAAAAGCAACTGAACCATCAGCTCCACTAAACTCTTTAGAAGCAACTTCAAATTGTGATTCATCACCATCATAAAACTCTCCTGTACAGTCATAAGGAAAGGTTTCATCTAAGTCATACCAAAGCTCAACATTACTAAGTCCGTCCTGTGCATCAACAGTACCTGACTCAGTTATACGAATACTTGTAATAGTTTCGGTTGAACCATTTGATTCAATCACAAACCCTCCACCACTGTTTAGATTAGTTGATGCTATATCGTACTCAACAGAATGAGTACCTGTAGCCGACACATCAACATAAGTAATAAATAATTCTGACAACTTCACTCCTTGAATAGAAATGTCCCTAGGTTGAAAAACTGGGTTAGTACTAGCAGCCTCATCTACTCTTGTTAACTCCAAATATTGAGTATCAGTAATTCCGTTCAGAATCAATCCACCTGAAGATCCTGCCGTGAAAGCATCGTTTGAACCTTGATCTCCACGATTATACCCACCATGACCACCATAAAGTAACGCCGTACCTAAACCGTCTAGATTCCACTCAATTACCGGAGAACTTCGAACAGAACCACTAGTCCGTGAAGAATAAACTGTTGAGAAGAATAAATAGTCACCAGCCGTATCAAAATTTATTCGAGTATTATTAGTAGTTGTCGAATGCGAAAAGGCGGCAGTATCCACTTCAAACTGTTCATTCCAATTAAAGGCAGTGCGAGTAGTTGTTAAATCTTGTGACGAAGTTGTGCTAGTTAATGAAATATAATGACCAGTATTTGGCAACGCCGCAATTGATAAAGCGGTTTTACTCGCAATAATATCTGTATTGGCTGTTGTACCAATACTTTCCTTACGAACTTCAATATTAAGAACTTCGTCAGAACTACTATTTTTTCGAATAATTCCACTATATGCCAAAGTTCCTGTATAAGCACCATCAGAGTTTGAATTACCTCTAATATAAGTTGTAACTTTACTGCCAGGAATTTCTACCCCATCGAGAGTTAACACTAATTCATAATTGAGACGATTATTTGAATTAGCAGTCTGCTTCAATCTTATGTTTGTAGTCACTAAAAAGTAATCACCATCTAAACCTTTTAGAGTCACGTCTCCAGAACCATTAGTGAATGCGAATGACCCAGTATCAACTTCATCATTTTCATCCCAAATCACATCAGTAAAGGTCGTATTAATATCGACATTTGAGGTGTCTATCGTTTTGTAGAGGCGAAGATAATCAAAATCATCTTTCATACGTAGTACTGAAACACCATTTTTGGCAGCTCGTATTGCCACAGCTGACGCTTCTGCATCATCTCGTACTGCCACTATATTCAAGTCTTGCCCAGCAGTAGCTTCAATAATAGCTGCTCCCGAGTTGTACGAATCTAAATCACCCCCAAAATCACGAACATACCCAGCCCCACCTCCATAAGCAAGCCTTGAACCGTCTAAAGTTAAGTATGTTTCGATACTTCTACGTTCAACTCCAGCATTATCAGAAGCCCAGACGTTATACAAAACTAGATACTTTCCTGCTTGTTCCAGATTAATAGAAGAGTCATCTATTTGTAACTGTATGCCTGAACTTTCAAAAACAGTAGTGTCCCAAGGAACATCTAGAGCGGACGTAGTCAAAGCCGAGGTGTTAGCATTATTTCTAAATATAGAAAAGTCACCACTATCCGCATAAGCTCTCTCCATCTCCAGAAGATTACTTAGAGGTGATGACTGTGGGAGTAGCAGATTTACAATATCAGTAAAGGAAATAGCAATAACTAATACTAATACTAATACTTTACTCAAAAAAATCTTTAAGTAATTTTTATTCACATAAAGAAAAAACTGGGTTGACATTTCGTTCCCTAACATCATTCTATTTTACGCGACAATTGCAAAAAAACCTATGTTAGAACTGTGTACTTGAAGCCCGCCCTTCGCTCGTAGTAGACATAATCGATACTCCATCAGAAGTAGTAGAAGTAGAAACAATTACTAAGTCAAATTCAGTAAGTTCCAAAGGAGGAATCTCCGCAACAGAAATAATTGACATGTCTTGATTTAATGATCCTAACTTTAGATCCAGTACACCATCCAATGACGAGGTTGCTGCATCAGACAAAACAACATTTAAGTCTGAGGGAGTAATCAAGTCATGTTTCACACCCTCAACATTAACTTTTTCTTTTTGAGAAGATTTATTCTGAATAAGAGCTTTGATTTCGCCAGTTGTATCAACAGGTGGTATTTTTACAGGTTCAGAATAAGGCTGTGAAGCGATTATAGCTGACAACCCTGTACTAGGATCAAAACTTTTTGTCACAATATCACCATTATCAAATTTAGTGTCATACACTAAGACAAACCGAGGATTGGCAATAGCTCCACCATTATGACCAGAAATGGTCATAATCTCTCCACTTTCTAATGAATAAACTTGAGCCTCTTGACTATCACCACCAATAATACTCCACAATATATAACCATCTTCAATCACAGGAGCAACATCTTGACTGATGTTATTGGTTATTTGCTCTGTGTAGGATCCATCAAAATACATAATTTCCCAATCATTATTATCCCAAGCTTGCCAAACAACCCCTTCTTCTGAAACCTTCGGCTCCATATTATTAGCACTAGAAAATGTCAACTGAACTTCTTCACTTTCATTTAAATCGTACGACACAATCTGATAACGACCATCAATCAAACGCTGCCAAACAACCCTCATTGAGTCTGCATCAAAATAAGGAGCTGTATCATCCAACTGGTTGTCAGTAAGTTTCTTAACCTTATCGTTACTTGTCTTTATATATATTTCCATATCACCTTCTTCATCATTGTCAGAATAGACAACAGCATGAGTATCGACAGTCTTATTAACAGACAAAGTACAATGATAAGTACCGTCACCGACAGCAACACAAGATTGTTGACTAAATTGATAATAATTTTCTTCAGTTATTAAATATTGCATCTCTTCTACATTCACACCCTTTGGTTCTTCTTCCTCTCCAGAAGAATCTGGCTCGTTAGAAACCATTTCTGATTCTTGATTAGAATCCGAAGCTGTACTGTCGTTATCTAAAGATGTCAAGTCGGAACTTGAACTATTATCATCAGTAACAGGGTCAACATAAGAGTCTTCAATAGGCTCAGAAACTGAACTATCTCTATCTGTAGCAAATTCAGATGAAGAAGAGTTTTCTGACAAAACTTCCTCAGAAGTAGTACCTGTCGAAATAACACTCTCTGTTTCAGTATTTTCAGTAAGAATTCGAGCATCTGATGTAGAAGTCGACACATCGTTAGTTTGTGGTGAAGATGAGGATGTCAAAAGATCTTCTATATTCCCATTATCATTAGTAGATATTACAGAGTTCGAAGAAGTTGCAGAGAGAACATCACCAGAAGAAGTTACTTCTCTTGATGATATTACTTGCTCATGAAAAGAATCACTCTCAGAAGGAATATCCACAGGATCATTTTCAACTTCAGAGACAACAGAAACTTTTTCTACTAAGGTCATGTCTTCTGAATCATCAGATAATTCAGACATGTCTATATCAGACAAAACTTCAACATCATCAATAACCTCACTTTCGTGATAACTTTCATTCACACCATCTGAGACCATCTCCTCCTGAACAATAAGAGGTTCTTCAATCTGAATTCTTACATCTTCTGCGACAGAGCTTTCAGCAGACACTTCAATAACGAGCTCATTTGCCACTGCACGATGAAATGGCTGAATGAAGAAAGATAGGAAGAGAAACAGCACAGTAAAAGCAGAGATCTTACTAGCGAACACGATAGAATATAGCCACGCCTTGTGGACTTGTCGGGAATTATGTAATTTTTGTTTTAAGTACATTAAAATGTTACATATTTTAAACTCTAATTATGTTGTATATTAAGTATATATTCTTTTCACCACACACCTATATATAATACCAAAGTCAATGACAAATTGACTACTTTTATATCAACAGTTATACAACCCTAAAGAAAGCGAATAACTGAATTCAAGACCTTGAGGAACTTTGATTCAAAAAATAAACTTCTTTGCACAGATGGATACTCAGTCGCTGACATATCATGAGCAGCACCTAATGCCACCACTAATTTTACATAAAAAAAAGGGGGGGGGATTTTACTATTTCTTCAGACCTTTTTTAACCAATGATAATCGCCACCTTCTTTCTTACCATAAAACATTACTGTTTTAACAGGCAGAGCTTTAGCTATCTCTAGGCAACTAAGAAGCGCCGATTCTTTAAAGCATCTTTTTCCGATATATTTTGTAAAAAAAGTAACATGCCTTTAAGTCCTTTTTAAACACGGTGCTAACTGAGACGAGATACATTTTTTGGAATCGGTCTCGACCGTCATCATTAAAGCAACGGCGGCTCCAGACGAAAATCCAAAAATGTAATTCTTCCTGATTTATTATTATAAAAAAACTTGATAAAGTGTTCAGAATTTTAAGCAATGTTCTATGCTTCCACCTAATCGGAACGGACTTAACTACATCTCCTTCACCTTTAAGGTGATTAATCAACCATCGGTACTAGTTATTATTCATTTGCGATCTAATGCCTGGCATTAGAAAAAATATTTTTGAGACCGATTATTACTATTTTCTAGAAGAAAAAGTTAGCCAAAATTATTGAAAAATCACGAAAAGTCATTCTTCCATCACCATTAAAATCATAAACTTTTGTTTTAAACGACCAGGCTCCCATGAAGGCACTGATATCTCGCAATGTCACTTTACCATCACCATCAATATCAGTCACAATTCCAACAGTAGCTTTGACCCCTATACTAGTGGGACTAATATTTTCGTCATAAATATACAAACTTACTGAAGAATCTGTATTATCTGCAATTAAAACCGGACTGCCAGCACCATCTCCAGCCAAAAGCATTACATCAGTAGCCCTAAAGACACTTTCACCTGTCTGTTTTGCTCTTAAATCAATAGATGCTATTTTATGTTCTCTGATAAAACCTTTTCTAAAAGTCCCCCCTCTTAAGACAACGCTATCAGCACTAACTACAGGATCTTCCGTCCATATAGTTAGCACCGACTGACCTCTATCCACCTCAAGAACCTCAACAGTATCAGCATCGAAACGAAGAGTAATGTCTATAGCATTAACAGGAACGTGAGCATAGGCATAAACATCAATAGTAAACCTGTCTCCAGCTTCCACCACAGAATCAGAAGTTTGCAAACGTACATAAGAAACTTCAGTTGAAGTAATCACCGTCGCTCCGAGAATTGCAGCAAAAGACAATGCGGCAGGAAACATGAATTTGATCGTACGAGAACGACTTTTAGTATGTGTGAATATTTGTATAAAGTTGGTAAACTTATGCATACAAACATCTTATAATGGCACTAATCCCGAACGGATAGAAGAAGCTTTTTTATTAGTAAAAGTTAATGCTTCTTTAGCTTCCCTCACCTCTTGCAGAATATCTACTATTTCTGGAGAAGACACTGTGTAGCCTTGAAGTAAATTTGTAATTATTCTATCCTGAAGAGCTACTAATTTTACAAAAGACTCACCTTGTTTCCGCTCTTGATCAGCCAAACTTTTCCACTCCTGAACATTATACTCAACAGACACCTCTTTATCAGTAATTAAGCCTAATTGATTTACATAGCTCTCATACACTTCTGTCTCCCTAACAAGCTTTGTTACCATGACAGACTTTCGATCTGAATAAAAACTGCCACAACGACCAAATAGACGCTCTAAATCTATAAGCTGCTGATGCGTCAGATTATCATTAAGCCGACCAAGTAAGCTGTCGAACTGACCACGTTCAGAAACAGAACAGTCCCTAACAATAGATTCAGTTACAGTATCAGCACCATTTCGGGCTGTAATTTCGGCAATTGTAGACAAGAGCGTCTGTTGTTCTGATATTTGAACACGAATACTGAATTCTATCTCTTTAAACCTACTGTCAACAAGAATATTCGTAATAAAGTACGTAATAACTACTACTATCAGAAACAAGGTTGTATTTTTACTATTCAGCCATTCGGGTTTTGATACTTTATTCATACATCATTTGTGTTTTTATCTGTAAGTTTTGCAACATCTTCAATCTCTTTTTCGACCTTCATTTTTGATTCTTGTAGAGCTAAACTAAATACATCTATCATATTTGATTCAGCCTTAGTAAGCTTCTTATTTCTCTTGGAACTTTGAAGGACTTCCTCCTGCTTACGCAGTACAGCCTGCAGTATACCAAACTCTTGACGAAGAATTACCAAAGCCTCCATTGATTCCACTTTGACACGTTTTCGGAATCTACGTATATAAATAAACATATACCAAACACCAATTATCAAAATAAATAACAGCACAAACAGAGGTACAAAGACTGACAAAATATTAACTATCAATGATCCAATTCGTAAATAACCAGGCTGTTGTACTGCAATAGTAATAATATCAGAAACATCACTCTGAGCACCAAACTGATCTGTCGCTTGTGCAAAAAGCTTATACACCCCGATTGAAAGAGTTGAATCTGGAATAAAGATAAATTCACCAGTTTCATCTGCATTTACGGTATAAACTACAGGATCACTTCCAACCTTCTGGATAGACACTTCGACCACAGCCAAAGGTCGACTCTGTCCTTTAATAACAGGTATCACTTCTTCGTTTATTTCTGACGGATACTCAACGAACACAGGTTTGTCAAAAGACTTAATAGTAAAAGAGTAAGTACCAAGGATACTATTTCCTGCCATGTCAAAAGCTTCAATGATTACAGTATGGTATCCAGGGTCCAGCGGAGGTAATGGAATAGAGCTAGATCCAGTTTTTTGCGTAAATTCAAAAGGTTCAGATGAATCCAACTTTATTTTATAAGTATTAACTTCTGTCGTTTCATCATCAACCTCAACTATTAAAGTTTGATTTGGGTTAGCTGCGTCGCTACCATCAACCAAAGATATTCCTATTTTAGTTGGATTGTAGGTATCGACAGCTAAGCGATAACGAATAACCTTACCCCAACCATCAGAATTTTTAAACTGTAAATGAAAATAGTTTCTCCCCTCATCTAGATCCGGCAAGGTGATTGTTTCAATAGGATTATCATAGACCTTAGTAGGTATGGATGTTGGAATACTATTTAACAAAGTTCTGATAGCAATAATATCATTTGGTAATAACCAAGAAAGAACTGCTTTATTTGAGGAATACCAAGAAGAAGGATTACTATGTGTACCAGAAGTGATTTTTGGAATTAACGGTGTGTTAGCTGGTGCTAGGTATTCAATAACTTCGGGCTCTGGGGTGGTAGATCTTGCCTGAATAGTGTACACACCACCATTCATTGCAGTCAAAATATTAGTCCCTTTTCCATCATTAGCCAATACAGATCCATTTTTAAAACTAACCCTTGCAGTACCCGCTCCGGCAGCTCTAAAAGTAACAGTCATAATTGTACCAGTCTTGCCAGAATACCCTGATGGC
>CAZEUI010000015.1:15717-15951 GCA_964515625.1 uncultured Candidatus Saccharibacteria bacterium | reverse complement strand
GATAATTTAGCAAAAGACAAGGGTCTTGAATTAATTTACAACACAAATAAAAACACCGAACGGGTGTTGATGATGACTGATCCTTTTAGAATGACTCAAGTAATGACGAATATTATAAGTAACTCTATAAAATATACCGAAAAAGGGACTGTAGAAATAGATGTTATTGAAGACAGGAGTGGTGTTGTTGTTAGAGTAAAAGATACCGGTACTGGTATTAGTGCTGATGATCAA
>CAZEUI010000015.1:12622-15692 GCA_964515625.1 uncultured Candidatus Saccharibacteria bacterium | reverse complement strand
CCCCGTTTGTTCGGGTTGGGGGAGTGGATGATACTTCTTCAGTAGGTACAGGTTTGGGTATGTGGATCACTCAACAAATTGTTTCTTTGTTGGGAGGAACGATAGGTGTTGAATCTATACAGGAGGTTGGTACTCACGTAGTCTTGACCTTTAAAAATAAATAAAATTGCTAGTCAACAACATATCTGTATAATAGGATAATCATCCTTACTGCCAAGTTAGGATATAACTCTATGGAAAAACCAGAAAAAAAGACAGTTACTAAATGGGAAAAACCATCAGGTTCGCAAGCGAAAAAGATTGTTATTCGTGGTGCTAGAACGCACAATTTAAAGAATATAGATGTAGAAATGCCTCGAGGTAAGATGATAGCTATTACTGGGCCTTCTGGATCAGGAAAGTCTTCATTGGCATTTGATACTATTTTTGCTGAAGGGCAACGTCGTTATGTAGAGTCTCTTTCTCCGTATGCTCGTCAGTTTTTAAATAAAATGCAAAAACCTGATGTTGATGAGATTTCTGGACTTTCTCCAGCTATTTCTATTGATCAGAAATCAGCGTCGCGTAACCCCCGATCTACCGTTGCTACTATTACTGAGATATATGATTATCTACGTATCGTATACGCTCGTATCGGTCAGCCTTATTGTTTGGATGTGGACGTACCAATTCAGAAATTGTCACAAGACGAAATTCTTAACATTGTCTTAAAGTCTATTCAAGATAGAGAGGTTAAGGAAGCGACAAAAAAACAATCTGAGAATGTGTTGGGAATCGAAGTTTCGAAAGGTAGAGTTGCTATTTTTTCACCAGTTGTTGTTGGTAGAAAGGGTGAATATTATCAATTACTGTATGACCTATTAGGAAAAGGGTATGAAACAGTTAAGATTGATGGCGAAATCAAGCAACTTCGTGAAAAAATAACTCTTACTAAGACAAAGCGCCACGATATTGATGTTTTGATCGACGAGATCTACGTTAGCGAATTCACAACTGATCCTAAAGGTTCCAATGAACGTCTTTCAGAAGCTGTTGAATTAGCCCTTACAGTATCAAATGGATTAGTTAAAATTGAGAGTCCTAATGGTGCTGAGCGAACTCTTTCTGCAAAATTCATCTGTCCAATTGATGGTTCGTCATTTCCTGAGGTAGAACCTCGTCTTTTTTCGTTCAACTCACCATACGGTGCTTGCCAAGAGTGTAACGGACTAGGTGTTGTCGGCATCTTTCAGAGTGATGAATGTGGAAAATGTAAGGGTGCACGACTGCGTCCAGAAGCGTTACGTATTTATCTGGGTGGTGATGGAAAAAAAGATCTAGGTACTAATATTGTTGGATTTACCAATATGACTGTTGAACAAGCTGTCGATTTTCTTTCTAATTTAAAATTATCAGAAAAACAAGAGAAGATTGCTTGGCCGGCATTGCGTGAAGTAATCGACAGGCTAGATTTTATGATGGATGTAGGGATTGAGTACCTGACTCTAGATCGTCGAGCCAATACTTTGTCTGGGGGAGAAGCTCAGCGTATACGTCTAGCTTCTCAGCTTGGTTCTGGTCTGGTGGGAGCACTGTATGTTTTAGATGAGCCTACTATCGGTCTTCATCAACGAGATAATGACAAATTGATAAAAACTTTACTTGGTTTAAGAGATTTAGGTAATACTATTATTGTTGTCGAGCATGACGAAGATACTATTAGGGCTGCAGATTATCTAATTGATATTGGTCCCGGTGCTGGTGTTC
Source organism: uncultured Candidatus Saccharibacteria bacterium (assembly GCA_964515625.1). Classification (GTDB taxonomy): domain Bacteria; phylum Patescibacteriota; class Minisyncoccia; order Phycocordibacterales; family UBA918; genus OLB19. Next base: position 13,946 of record CAZEUI010000015.1, on the reverse strand, counting down.
ATGGTGGGGAAGTGATTGTGGCTGATGATTTGCAAAAACTTCTATCTGCAAAAAAGAACGACTCAGGCTCAATCACTCTTGATTATTTACGGGGTGACAAATCACTTGAAGTCCCTAAACGTCGAACTTCAGAGAAAGGAAAGCTTAATATTAGGGGTGGAAAGGCATTTAATATTAAAAACTTAAATATTGATATTCAACTCGGACGCATGATCTGTGTTACTGGTGTTTCAGGGTCTGGTAAATCGACGTTTATGTACGAGATTCTTGATCGTAACCTAAAGACAAGGTTCGATAAGCGTCATCGTAGTACTAAGTTATATAATTGTAAGTCATTCACTGGTACAGAGTATCTCGGACGTTCAATTCTTATCAACCAAGCTCCTATAGGAAGGACGCCACGGAGTAACCCTGCAACGTACACAGGCGCCTTTACTCATATTAGAGACCTCTTTGCTGCTACCGGTGAGGCACGAGCTCGAGGGTGGAAGCCTGGTCGCTTCAGCTTCAATGTTAAGGGTGGTCGGTGTGAAGCTTGTCAGGGTAATGGTGTTATTGCTGTAGAGATGCATTTTCTGCCGACAGTTTTTGTTACTTGTGACGTTTGTGATGGTTACAGATTTACTAAAGAGACTCTAGAAGTCTACTTCAAAGGTATGAATATTCATGAGGTGTTACAGATGACTGTCGAAGATGCTTGTGTATTCTATAAAGACGTACCTTCTATTTTTGAGAGACTGAATGCGCTTCTAGATGTTGGTTTAGGTTATTTAAAATTAGGACAAAGTGCCACAACTCTATCGGGTGGGGAGGCTCAGAGAGTAAAGATAGCTTCAGAATTGTATCGACCGCATACGCAAAAAACTATCTATCTTCTTGATGAACCTACTATCGGTCTGCACTATGAAGATGTTAAAAAGTTAATTGAGATACTTCAAAAATTAGTTGATCAAGGTAATACTGTGATGGTGATTGAACACAATTTAGATTTAGTAAAAAGTGCTGATTATGTGATAGATATCGGACCTGAAGGTGGAGCTGGTGGAGGTGATATTGTTGCAAAAGGGACTCCTGAACAAATTGCTCAAAACGAAAAATCTCATACAGGACGGTATTTAAAAAAGGTTTTATAAAAGAATAAAGCGGCGGAGCCGCTTTATTAATCTTCTAAAATAGTGCCTTAAGTGACTGTATTAGAAGATTTTTTTAGGATTCTATAAAATTGAAATCTCCGTAAGAAAATCAAAATTTTAGTGTTGATTCCTTGTGCCCCATATTCATCCTTGTTCATCAGTAGATCCCAACGGCAATCTTCATGACTAGA
>CAZEUI010000015.1:11353-12599 GCA_964515625.1 uncultured Candidatus Saccharibacteria bacterium | reverse complement strand
AAAAATTTGGTGCCAATGTTCTCCATATCCGTGACCGTGGGGTATAAACTTAGCGTTACTAGGCTTGATGTAAAAGCTGATTAGATAGAAATATATCAACATCGCATCAAGAGCTTTAATGGCGCACTTTCTTCTTTTTTGAATGTTCATGTCTCACCTCAATAGGTTGATTTGTAAAAAAAATTTGAAGAGCTCTTCTAAAAATGTATAGTAACACAGTAAAATATGAATAAGAACTATTTTAATACACACCAATTGCCTGATTCGCCAGGTGTGTATTATTTTTTAAGTAAAAATAAAAAGATTCTCTACATCGGCAAGGCTACTTCTTTAAAAAACAGAGTACGTAGCTACTTCACTGCAGATTTAGAAGAAAAGCGTTCTTCGTTAATTAAAAAAATGGTACTTGAGGCTGAAAATATCGAACATACAGTGACTGATAGTGTACTTGAAGCGTTGATTCTTGAGGCAAACCTAATCAGAAGTCATAAGCCTTTTTACAATACACGTAGTAAGGATGATAAAAGTTATAATCATTTAGTTATAACAGATGAGGAGTGGCCACGTGTTGTAGTGGTGCGAGGTAAAGACTTAATTGATGAATCTTCCAAACTTGATATTAAATATCATTTTGGACCATTCACTAGTGCATCACTTTTCAAAGAAGCTTTGAAAATTGTTCGTAGACTATTTCGTTTTTATGATACAAAAAAACCTGTTGGGCATGAAAAGAGTAGTATGGAAAAAGGAAAGATCAACTTTAATCGTCAAATAGGGTTATATCCCAACGATGTGTCTAAAATCGAATATAGAAAAACGATTAAACATATTAGGTTGTTTTTTGAAGGTAAAAAGAAGTTGATTGTTAAGGATCTGGAGAAAGATATGATGAACTTTGCCAAAGCTGAAGAGTTTGAGTCTGCAGGTGTGTTAAAAAGACGGATTTTTGCTCTCAATCACATACAAGATATTGCTTTAATTAAAGATGATTCTAGAATTTATCGTGATGAAAAAAGAATTAGAATTGAAGCCTATGACATAGCTCATTTGCAAGGTAAAGATATGGTTGGAGTGATGGTTGTTGTGGAAGGTGGGGAAGTGTCAAAAAGAGATTATCGTAAATTTAAGATTAATTCAGTCAGCAAAGCTAATGATACTCAAGCTTTAAAGGAAGTGCTTGAAAGAAGATTCTGTCACAATGAATGGCAACAACCACAATTAATCGTTGTTGACGGCAGTACTGCTC
>CAZEUI010000015.1:0-11327 GCA_964515625.1 uncultured Candidatus Saccharibacteria bacterium | reverse complement strand
GAAGCTCGGGTTAGTCATACCAGTGGCTGCCGTGGTTAAGGATGCTCGCCATAAGCCTATTCGTTTGATTGGTCAAAAATCAATTCTCGAAATTCATCAAAAATCAATCTTACTCGCTAATGAAGAATCTCACAGGTTCGCTATTACTTTTCATCGCCAAAAAAGAAACAAAAAATTTACGGAGTAACTTCTAGCTGTTTTAAGTTGTTTTGCTAAACATGAAAAAAGTATCACGACAAATTGGATTTATTGCGCAAGGGTGGCTTGGTAAGAATTATGCAAATGATTTTGAAGAAAGGGGGTATTCTGTAGTTAGATGTGCACTTGAAGAGCCTTATGTAAAAATAAAGAGTCTATTAAAAGCTGTGAAATTACGTTAATTGCGGTGTCGACCCCGACTACTCCTGAAAGGTTTGATGTTTCTATTTTAAGAGAGGTTTTAACGTGTATAGGAAAAGGTAATATTGCTGTGATCAAATCCACAACTCTTCGGTGTTGCTTCAGAACTCCAGTCAGATTTTCCTGAAATGATAATACTACATAGACCTGAGTTCTTGGTTGAAAAGACAGTAAAATACAACGTTGAACATCCAGACAGAAATATCATCGGTTTGACAACAGATTCAGGAAACCATAGAGACGTTGCTAAAAAAGTGATGACAGTCTTGCTTAAGGCTAAACATGAAGCTGTAATGACGTTTTTAGAGTCAGAATTAGTGAAATATGCCAAAAATTGTTTTTTATATACAAAAGTTCTGTTTATGAACACTCTTTACGATACTGTGATAAAGATCGGTGCTGATTATGATGTAGTCAAATCAGAGCTTGTTCAAGATCCTCGTATTTGCAAGTCTAACACAGAGCCTCTTCATGATACTAGTCGCGGTGCTGGAGATTATTGTTTCATAAAGGATTTTGAAGCTTATAAAGAATTTTATGAAAAAACTGTCGGTAATGATGAGGGGTGAGGGTTTAGAAATGTTGAAGACGATGACTGAGTATAATAAAAAATTGCTACACTTAACAAATAAAGACCTTGACCTACTTGAGGGGGTTTTGGTAAAAAGTTAACAATACTTTCTTATTTTTTCAAAAAAAGGGGGTATCTCTGTTTATCCTTACTATAAATGTTATTATATTAAGTATAAAAAACTATAATTAATACGTTTCTATGGGGTCAACAAATGAAAATTTTCAAGATGATGAACAGTCAGATACTGATCTTGAAATAGTTAATGGTAAGAAAAACTATGTAATTGCATTATTAATACTGTTTCTGTTCATAGCTGCTGTGTTTGCTCTAACGACACAAAATAATCAGAGTGTATCAAATGATGTTCTTGTGAAGGTTCAGATCCCTGAAGTCGTCTTTGTAACTTCTGAAGAGATGCAAATAGAGCGTTCAAAATTAGCTTTTAAAACTGGAGATGCTAATGATTTAGAGGTTCCTGCGTTAAGTATCAAATCTGATGACGAAGTTCCTTTAGATTTATCATTTGACTCCGACTCTTTAACTCAGAACAGATCAAAACAAGATTCTTTGGAATTTGAGTCAGTAGGTTACTCTGAGCCTTTGATTAGTGTTTCTAACAATGAAGAGAGAGTCATTTTTGGTGATGCCTTCACTTCGTATGTGGGAGATGCTGGATCTGCAGAGCGGGTGAATGTTGAAGGAGTTGTATTTTTAATAGACAAGAGTGACTCTTCTTTTATATTTATGAGTAATAATGAAAAATATATAGTAAGAGTTGACGTGTCTACTAAATTTTTTATTAATGATAAACAGTTTTCTTTCTCTTCTCTGCGTGAGACTGACATCCTTGTTGTTTCGGGTAGTATAAATGCTTCTTCAAAGATATTTTATGCAGAAGAAGTGGCTGTTATTGGTACATTAATGTTTGACATTTCAGTAAATTAAATTGTCATGATAAATTTGCTATTAAAGTTGTTAAAAAATAAAAAGTTTCAGATTTTCTTATTTTTTAATATTCTGTTTCTATATCAAGTAAGCCCTGTTGATGCTGCGAGTCCTTATGGCGGGTCAGGATGGACTGTTGCAATAGCTGAATTTGTTGAGACTGACATCGTTACTTGCGGAGTCTCTTCTACTGTAGGTCAGATTGAGATTGTTGAGCATGACACTTTAGCTTTAGTACCGCTGGTACCACAATGGAGAGTTGATATTCATGATGTTGATGATAATCTTCTTTGGTTCTGGGAGGCTTCTTTAGGAGAAAATAAATCTCCAAAATTCTGTTATCAATTTGGTAGTGATGAGGTGAAGGTAAGAGTTTCTGAAGATGCTACTTATTTTAAACATTCTGGAGTAAAGGTCAATCAGGCCTCTACTGAACCACCCTCATTTTATTATGGAGATTCATATCTTGGTAGGGTTCATCTGCTCAGAAAAACCTCTCCGGAGCAAAATATAACACCAGTATCGCCATCTATGGGTTCGATAGTCAACGCTAGTCCTGACTTTGTTATTAGGACCGATTCAATTCTCGACAATAGGTACAATTCTGACTCCTTACTTCGTACAAAATATTACGTACAAAATGCTTTTACCGGTGTACTTTATGATAATGAAGTACCTGCTTCCGGCACTTCCGGCACTTTTACTTTACCAAGTCTTACTTTACCAGACGGTTTCTATTACTGGGTGTTCATGCAGGCTACTAACGCTGAAATTACTCTTTCAAACGGATTAGTTCTAAAAAATGGGGCCGTGTTCTCTGGTCTCTCAGAAGCTAGTGTTTTTGTTCTTGACACAACACCGCCAATAACAAACATTAATCTGAATGTAACTTCCTTCACGTCAAGTAGTATGAGTGCATCTATTAAAGTTAACCTTCATGATGTAACTTCAGGTCTAAAGTCTACCAAGATTTACGTTAATGATGCTGCTTCTGGCTTAACTATCGCTACTATAGCATTAACATTACCTCCGCTTACTACCCCTTATGTTGTTAATGCAGGGGTCACTTTATCCTCCGCTTATACTTATGAGTATTTTTCTGTAACTTGTGACGTTGCTGGTAATTGTGTAACTTCTACCGTTAAAACAATCGTTCCTCCTGTTGTGGCTCTTCCACCTGTTGCATCAATTGACTCTCCTAGTTCAGCCCCATATGAATCGGATGCTTTAAATTTTATTAATTTTACTGGTAAAGTTGAAGATGACTCAGGTTCTTTAATTCCTGATTCTGATGTTCTGTGGGAATGGAACATTTCATCATGTAATGGTCCTCTTTATTCAGATCAGAAAGTTTTTTCTACTAGTACTGAGAATAATTTGATCCCTGCGGATGGGGTGCCTGTAAGTATATTTTTGAAAGTTAGAGAAAATTCTACTGGTCTTTGGTCTACAAACTGTCCTTCTGTAGATATTGATATAATTTGTCCTGTTACAGAATTTTGGGACGGTTCACAATGCTCAATAATTCCTGTACCTTCAGCTACTTTGTCGGCTAATACATGCGACGTTGCTTTAAACGATAGTTCTTGTACTGCAGATTTTACGTGGGACATATTAAACGCTTCGTTACCCAACTTGTATAATACAACCTTGTCTTTGGTGTATTCGACAGCAGCCTCTGGAACCTCTATTCCGTTCTCTGTTGATTATGGTGATAATATAGTTCAAGCTCAGGAAGATATGACTGCTGTCGGGGCAGCAATAACTGTGACAGTAGCCTGTTCTGCTGGATTAGTGTGGGATTTGGCACTGGTGCAATGTGTTAATATTGTTGTACCTTATCCTGATCTGATAAGTAAAAACCTTAATTTATCAACAGGTCCGTATTTAGAAAATTCCGCCATCACCTTGTCTGCGGAGGTTGAAAATATCGGGACCTCTGACGCCGTACATACATTTGGTAATGATTTTGGGTACAGCTGGGATGGCGGTTCCACATGGACAACTGTTATCCCTTTTGGTTCTCATGCTGGTCTTGCTGTTGGTGTTACTGAATTTGACAGCATTACTTTTACTCCAACAGTGGCAGGATCGCTACATATTAGACATTGTGTAGATTCTTATAATGATATTGATGAAGATTCTAATGAGTCTCCTAACTGTACTTCATCAGGTCCTTATACTGTTGTTCCTCTACCTTCCGCTACTTTGTCAGGAGTTAGTTGTCTTATATCTTTAGGTGACACTGATTGTGATGGTAGTCTTACATGGAATATCACTGACTCTGCTTCACCAAACCTGCATAATCTGACTTCAAATATAACTTATAATACTAATCCGTCAGGGTCCAATGTAAACTACCTATTACAAAAAGGAAGTAATGTGATTTCTGCAAGAAATGGGTCTGACAGTTTGACTAGTATATTACTAACTGCAGGCTGTGATACATTGATAAATATTTGGGACGGCTCTACCTGTATTACTAAACCTTTGGTCTCTATTACACCTTTCTCACCTTTAGTGCGAGCTGACAATAGCACTACGATTACCATAGCTATCACAACAACTGTTGATTTGTCCTGTATTGTATACGGCGCAAATCTGATTCCTGATATGTTTAATTACCTCGCTACTGATACATCAGTTTCTTCTATTACTACAAAACCCTTGAAGTTTACGCAAATAATTAGCATGTCTTGTACTGATGGTGGTTCTGTTGTCGTTTCGTCTGAAGCAAGGATTTTGGTTGTTGGAGATTGGAAAGAACTGTAGGTTATTTGAATTACGGGTAGTTAGTATGTGATAATATAAACTTATATATGAATCATAAAACAATTGTAGTTTTGCGTGGTGGTCCTAGTGAAGAATATTCTGTTTCCATGGAGACTGGAAGTAATGTGTTAAAAGCATTAATTGAACTAGGTTACACCCCTAGAGATATTGTAGTGACGAAAAAAGGGGAGTGGCTTGAAGATGGATTTATAAAAAATCCTGAAACTTGTCTTGATTATGTTGATGCAGTTTTCTTGGCTCTACATGGTGTTTATGGAGAAGACGGGCAAGTTCAACGTATTCTTGAACGTAAAAGAATACCTTTTACGGGCAGTAAAGCACTACCTTCATCTATTGCTTTCAATAAGGAATTGACCAAACAGACCTTAAAGCCTCATGGAGTAATGATGCCTCGTCATCGTAAAGTGACTCTTCAGGAGATTGGAAATCTTGAACGCGAGATACCTCTAATTTTTTCTGAAATTGGGAATGAGTTGTTTGTAAAACCTGTTACAAATGGTTCTTCTATCGGTGCTGCATATGTTCCGGATAATAACTCTTTGTTTAAAGTGCTGTCAGAATTATTACCACGCTATGAAAATGTCATGGTTGAGGAGTATATCCGCGGACGAGAAGCTAGTATTGCTGTGTTGGATAATTTTCGTAATGAGTCAGTATATGCGCTACCTGCTATTGAAATAATACCGCCTACTGAAGATGAGTTTTTCTCACATGAAAACAAATATAACGGCATGACAGAAGAGATTGTCCCTGGTCGCTTTAGCTATGGTGAAAAAGAACGTTTGGCAGAGGTTGCTCTTCTGGTGCATAAGATAATTGATTGTAAACAATACTCTAGAAGTGATTTTATAGTTAATGATGGTGATGTGTATTTCCTTGAGGTTAATACCTTACCAGGCTTAACAAGTGAATCTTTGTTTCCAAAAGCAGCAGCGTCAGTAGGGTTGGAGTACAATCAACTCATCAAACATCTCGTAGATTCAGTATTGCTGTAGAAAACCCCTTGACTTAAATGCCTCAGACCTTTATTATAGTGCCACTTGAGGAAAGTCCTCAGAGAAACTAAATAAGTCTGGTTCATCCGGGCTCGTAGCTCATCTGGTAGAGCGCCTCATTTGCACTGAGGAGGTAGCGGGTTCAAGTCCTGTCGAGTCCACATATTCAATAAAATCACCAGCAGGTGGTTTTTATTATTGTGAGGACTAGAAGAAGAATCTGGAAAATTTTCTTCAGGTCTTGAAAATCTTTTTGGCGTATTTGACCAAAGAGAAAATACATCCAAAAGGTATATTGTTCATGTGATGAAAAAGTTCTTTCGAGTCCATATTTGATAAATATAAAAAAAGGACTTAGACACATTAATAAAATAATGAATCTAAGTCCGGGTTAAAAAACAAAAATTAGCTTTAAGTAGCTATTACCTTACTTCTTATCATTCCGATAAGACCAAGGCCTAACAAAGCTAGGGTAGGAGGAGTAGGAATTTCTCCCGTACTGCCACCATTATTATCGATAGATACAAGCTCGTCAGTCACCTGCAGGTTATCGACAAAACCGATGCTGTTATGAGAATGGTCACTAACGTTAGTTACGAAGAAACTCGCCGTTACGTATCCTGATGTCTCCATTACAGACTGAACAATAAACCAGTCTAAGTAACCATGATCACCAACACTTTTCACATTCGTAATTAGTTCATTGATAAAAAAAGATCCAGTTTGAGCATCAGCGATACCCCAAAACATATTGTCGTTATATTGAAAGTAATCACTTGATGAAAACGCGACTGCTGCCGACACTACTTGATCTTTGTCAACCCAGAACTTTGAAGACATTATTGATGTTTTTGGAGTCCCTGCTTGAATTGACGCGAAGTAGTTACCTTCATTTGGATCATGAGTCGTAAAACTTGTTGGTCCTGCAAATGTACCAGCGTCAGACACTTTTTTGGAAGTCTCCACTGACACCAGTCCGGTACCAGTTGTTGTCCATCCGGAAAGATTTCCATTTTCAAATCCCGCATTCGGGATGATTGCTGCGTTAGCATTGACACTAATTGTCAACATGAATATTGCTATACTAAGAATGAATTTTTTCATTCCTTTCTCCTAAATTTAAGTTAAAATGTTTTTTTAATGTACTAGGTACTATTTTTGGTAGTTATAAATATACAACTCCTTACTTTTTCCAAGTGGTTATAAAATCTTTCTATACTCTATATTAGTTATGTGATCTTGTCAAGAGGTCATAATGATATTGTTGATATTTACGACTACGTCCCCCCCCATTTTTATTGTATTAGCGTATAATAGAGAGGTAAAAGTGTAGTTCTTCTAGTTTAAATTTTAAATTGCTTTTTATGAATAAAATTATTTGCCCTGATTGTAAAACTTCTTTTGATATGGATAAGGCTGGTTTTGCTGATATTCTTAAACAAGTTCGTGATGAAGAGTTTAGTAAAGAGCTCTCTGAGCGCGAGAGAGTTTTTGCTAAAGAAAAAGTGAGTGCTGTTGAGCTTGCCGAGTCTAATCTGAGGAACAGGCTGCAAGCTCACCTTTCTAAAATAGAGTCTGAGCAACAAAGTAATCTTGCTAAGAAAGATGCAGAGCTACAGAGCAATCTTGCTAGAAAAGAAGTTGAGCTTATTGAACTGAAGACTACAATAGACAATGCTGAGCTACAGAAAAAGCTTGCCGTTACTGAAGCAGTTAATTCTATTGAGAAAGAGCGTGAAAGGCTTAGTACTGAGATTAAGAATAAAGAGCATGAGAGTCAGATGTTGGAGTCTTCGATGAAGGATAGGTATGAGAGTGAGATAAGGCTCAAGGATGAGATTATCGAGCGACAGAAGGATATGAAGTTAAAGCTTAGTACAAAGATGGTGGGGGAGACGTTAGAGCTACATTGTGAGACAGAGTTCAACAAGTTACGAGCGGTAGGTTTCCAGAATGCCTATTTTGAAAAAGATAATGATTCTAAGGCTGGATACAAAGGGGATTACATCTATCGTGAAAATGATGAGTACGGTAACGAAATCATTTCCATTATGTTTGAAATGAAGAATGAGATTGACGTGACAGCAACCAAACATAAAAACGAGGATTACTTTAAAAAGCTCGATAAAGACCGTATAGAAAAGAACTGCGAATACGCCGTACTCGTAACACTCTTAGAGGCTGAGAGTGAGTTGTACAATACCGGCATTGTCGACCTGTCACATAAGTATCCAAAAATGTATGCCGTTCGCCCTCAATTTTTCGTTCCAATAATAACCCTTCTGCGTAATGCTGCTCTGAACTCACTTAAGTACAAAGCTGAGTTGTCTTTGGTAAAGAACCAGAATATTGATATTATAGATTTTGAAGAGAATGTTAATAAATTTAAGGAAGGTTTTGCTAAAAATTACGAGCTCGCTTCTAGGAAATTTAAAACAGCTATTGATGAAATAGACAAGACGATTGATCACCTGCAAAAAACCAAAGATGCATTGTTGTCTTCTGAAAATAACCTTCGTCTGGCTAACAATAAGGCAGACGATTTGACCATTAAAAAGCTTACACGAGGAAACTCTACAATGTCCGACAAATTTGCTGAACTTACTGACAATGAGATCTAATACGCGATTGACCTAGTGGAAGTATCTTAATAATTCATAGGCACCTATGATATGATTGTTTTATTATATTTATGCAAAAATCTTTTTTACGCGAAACCACTGATGTTGTTGTTAAAGCTGTAGTCGTTACTCTGACGTTTGTTGCTGTAATTGTTGCAGTCTCTTCATTATACGAAAGTGAATCTGAGATTGGGGACGGTAGTTGTAATATTGCAGTACTTCCTATCGAGGGTACAATTTTGCCGTATCATGGAATTGGTAATTTTGAAATGATTATTACACCAGAGGTGGTAGAATCATTCTTTGATACCGTAGAAAACCAAGGTGGAATTGATGGTGTTATGCTTGAGATTAATTCACCTGGGGGTACTCCTGTCGCTTCGGAGCGTATTTCTCAACGTCTACGTAGTACTAGCCTTCCTGTAGTTGGTCTGGTTGGAGACATTGCTGCTTCTGGTGGTTATATGATAGCCGCGGCATCTGATTACATAATCGCATCACCAATGTCTACTGTAGGAAGTATCGGAGTCACTATGTCTTACTTAGAAGAATCTGAGAAGAATAAAGAAGAAGGGATTACCTATGTACAGCTGACTTCAGGAAAGTTCAAAGATGCCGGTTCGCCAAACAGACCAATTACTGATGAAGAAAGAATGTTGTTTATGGATGATCTTGAATTAGTCCACGACATTTTTGTAGATATGGTTGCTGATTACCGAAACTTAGACCGTGGGGAAGTTGACGCTTTGGCAGACGGTTCAACTATGCCGGGTGTCAGAGCAATCGATAATGGATTAGTCGACGAGCTAGGCTCCAGAGAAGACGCTCGTAAATTCTTTGCCAACTTACTAGAAAAAGACATAAAAGACATAAACTTCTGTGAATACGATAGAGGTTTCCTTCCTTTTTAAGGTTGAAGTATCAACTGCTAAAGTGTTATAATAGAAAATCAGTTAAGTTATTTGAATAAAAACTTATTATTTTAATTAAATCAACATGTCATACTCTCAAGAATCATTCGGTAGTAATAATGAAGTTGAATTTAAAAACCTAGAAGGAGTTCCGAGATGTCGCAGTTGTGGAGAAACTCTTTCTGAAGACAGTGCTAATAACCCAGCTGTTCATGAAGGTTGTTGTGATGAGAAATGTGCTAAAGAAATTACCGATCATGGCGGTGCTTCGTACACTGTAGAATCAGCAACTGATTATTATGAAGATGCTGTGCAGGAAATGTGTATAAAGTTTGATATAACAAAAGAAAAAGTTAAAGAATCAATGAAAATATTGGGCACAACTAGCGCTCCTTATATCGAACAAGCGTTAACTTTGATGCAAGAGAGAGGGTTTAATGAACGAGAGCTACGTTCCTACATGGATTCAGAAAAAGTGGATACAATTTCTGAAGCTAAAGAAAAACTTGAAGAGTCTGATGCTGAATGATTAAAAACATCGTAAAGAAAACTACTGCACAAAAAAACGTAGAACCCGTGCTTTCTTTTTTTGTAAAATTAAGGCAAGTTTTCTCGATCTATTACTTTGATGCATGTGCTCGTAGTGATTGTTAAGTAAATTACTTGAAAGTTTATTCTCTTCTGGTACGCTACAGGTCTGTGTCGTTGATTAGGGCGTTAGTTCTCTGATTCATCTTATTTTAAATTAATTATGTCATTATCTGTAGGAATCGTCGGTTTGCCAAACGTTGGAAAGTCAACACTTTTTAATGCTTTGACTAAAAACTCAGTTCCGGCTGAAAATTATCCATTTTGTACTATTGACCCATCAGTAGGTGTTGTTGCTGTGCCTGATAGTAGGCTTGCAACGTTGTCTAAAATTTCCAGTTCTACAGAAATTTTACCGGCAATTGTGGAGTTTGTTGATATTGCAGGGTTGGTGAAAGGTGCTTCTTCTGGAGAAGGTTTGGGTAATAAGTTCCTTGCGAACATTAGGGAGACTGATATGATCGCGCAAGTGGTAAGAATTTTTGAAGATGGTGATATTCATCATGTTTCTGGAAGTGTCGACCCTATGGGTGATATTGAGGTTATCAACCTTGAATTAATCATGGCTGATGCTGAGGCTGTAAGTAAGCGTGACGTTAGTTTGGAGCGAGATATGAAAAGAGGGGATAAGGATGCACTTGCTGAAAAAGTGGTAATTGAAAAACTGTTACCGCACTTAGGTAATGGACACCTTGCTAATAGCTTAGATTTGACTGATGAAGAAAAGCTGACTGTTAAAAGCTTGAATCTATTAACAATGAAGCCTTTCTTGTATGTTTGTAATAAAAAACAAGATTCCTTCAATCTTGATGAGCATAATGATGATCGGTGGCAAGAATTGATGGATTTCTTTGAAAAATCAGGATCCGAGTACGTGCTTGTTGATGCGGGAATGGAGCATGAGTTAAAGGATTTGAACGAAGAAGAAAAAACTGAATTTCGACGTGAGTACGGAGCTCAGGATAATGGGGTTGAATCACTCATTCGAGCCTGTTACAACCGCCTAGGGCTAATGAGTTACTTCACAACGGGTGAAAAAGAGACTCGTGCATGGACAGTACCTATCGGTAGTACTGGTCCCGAAGCTGGAGCTGCTATCCATAGTGATTTTCAGACAAAATACATTAGAGCTCAGGTTGTAACTTTTGACGATTTGGTGGATGCTGGTTCGTTAGTTTTGGCACGTGAGACTGGTAAGCTTCGGACTGAAGGTAAGGAGTATGTTGTTCAAGATGGAGATGTGATTGAATTTATGCATTCATAATAGAGATGAGGTTAAAAGAACACACCGTAAGGTGTGTTCTTTTTTATGATCCTTCCCCAGGTTTATTTGCTCTTTGTACGGGGCTGACGACATTGGGGTTCCATTCGGCTTTTATCTCACCGTGTTTATCTTCAAATTCTTTTATTTGGTGAGCCAGGTATTGTTGTAGTCGCTTTGTGTGTTGTGGGGTGAGGGAGTAAAGTGTCCCCTGATTACCTGAAGTTAATCCTAAGACAA
>CAZEUI010000014.1:0-16018 GCA_964515625.1 uncultured Candidatus Saccharibacteria bacterium | reverse complement strand
TAGTGCTTATTTCGGATGGGTTCGGTTTTCTGTAAAGCCAAAAGAAATCGAAGCTCTTACAGAAGAAGTTGAAGGAGTGAATGTGTTGCTTCGACATTTACTTGTAAAGCTTACTCGAACAGAAGAGGCTAACGCATTTATGTTCCATGAGGCTTTAGAAGAGCAAAAAGTAGAAGATGTTGAGGTAAATGAAGAGGTAAAAGAGGTAAAAGAGGTGAAGAAAGAAGTTAAAGTTACTAAAGAAGAAGTAAAGGAGAAGGTAAAAGCTGGAGAAGAAGGGACAGACAAGGTATAATAAATTTATACACGTCTAATCATTCAAGTCTAAAATTATGTATCTCAACAAGGCAATGATCTATGGAAATCTTACGAGAGATCCTGAATTAAAAGCACTACCAAGTGGAATGAACGTCTGTTCTATGTCGATTGCTACAAATCGTGTCTATAAAGACCGTGATGGTGGTCGAAAAGAATCAGTCGATTATCACAATATTGTAGTTTTTGGTGTTCAAGCTGAAAATAGTGCAAAATATCTTAAGAAGGGAAATGGCGTATATGTGGAAGGTCGCCTTCAGACTCAAAGTTGGGAAAAAGATGGTCAGAAACAATATCGAACAGAAATTGTCGCGGATAGAGTCCAGTTTGGACCAAAGAACGGTAGTAGTGGGGGGGGTGATTCTGCTCCAGCACCAAGTCAAAGTTCTACTCCGGCAGCATCTGCTACTCCGGCAACGTCAACTGTACCAGCTAAAGCTCCTGCAGTTCCAGCCTATCCTGAAGAAGAGATTAATCCTGAAGATATTCCTTTTTAGATTTGGATTTTAAATTAATTAAAATATTGAAATGGAAACAACACAAACTGTAAATCCTCCAATACATCACATTGACTACAAGGATATTACTCGTCTCAAAAACAACATCAATCCACACGCTCGAATGATGAGTCGTCGTCGAACAGGTATGTCTGCAAAAGGGCAGAGAAACTTTGCTAGAGCGATCAAACGAGCTCGGTTCATGGCTTTGATGCCTTATATCCAACGATAGTACGGTGGTATAGAAAAAGAACAGCTCCCTTAAGGGAGCTGTTCTTTTTCTATACCACCGAATACAGACAATCATCAGCATCAGACTAAGACTTTTCCACTCGTTCTGAATAAGCTTTGGTATCTGTGTTCACACTGACTATATCGCCAGCATTTATGAATTGTGGAGCTTGAATAATCAGTCCTGTTTCCAGTACTACTTCTTTCGTTGCTCCACTTGAAGTATTACCTTTGACGGCATCAGGAGCCTCTTTGACCTTAAGATTAACTTTGATCGGTGTTGTGACACTCATAATTTCATTGTCAAAAACTACAGCTTCGACGATACTGTTTTCTGTTACAAATTGATTTAGATTACCAATTACTTCTTTGCTAAGGTTGAATCGTTCACGAGGGTTGTTTGGTTCACAAAACCAAAATTCACCACGGCTTGTATATAAAAATTTAACTTCACGCTTGGAGACATCGGCATCTTTCAGAACATCAGATTGATGAAGAGTTTTGTCTATAACTTGTCCGGTCCGTAAGTTCTTCATTCGAACATTATTACTAGCTTTCTGACGATCTTTTTTTGCGATATTTGATGACAATACTAAGTAGGGGTCACCAGCCATTTCGACAGTCTTTTTAGGTAGTACTTGATTGTATTCAACTTTAGCCATAGCGAAGGGTGTGAGGACTATATTGTGTCTTTATTAAAAATCACCCCTAATGTAGGGTAAATTCTGAACTTAGTATGTCGCTTATAATAGATTAATAAGAACAGAATACTACAAAAAAGAAATGACACAACTTACACAACTTTGATTAAGTGTTAATATTGAAGGTAACATGTTAGGTATTACTACTACTAACGAAGCTTCAGACTGGGAAGATGAAGAAATTTTGATTAAGTCACACTCGTCCCCATGGTTGTTTTCTGTGTTGGTAGATCGTTATCAAGCCCCCTTTATTCGCAAGGTGTCTAGTATTATTCATGATCCACTTGATGTAGAGGAGGTGGTTCAAGATGCCTTTGCCAAGATATATATCAATGCTGATAAATATGAGGCTCAGTCTGGTGCAAAGTTCTCTTCATGGGCTTATCGAATTCTGCTTAACACCGCATTTACTCGTTATCAGAAATTAGTTAAAAATGGTCAGCGTTATGTTGCTATGAATCCAGAATACGAACACTTGTACGGAGAAATGAAGGAACATGGTGGCTTTGAAGGAACAAAGGATGGTGTTGAGCGTATTTTGTTGCGTATGCCAGGACATTTTTCACTTGTATTAAGACTTCATTATATAGAGCATTGGTCACATAAAGACATTGCGGATAAGACTGGTGAGAAAGTAGGGACAATAAAAGCTAGAATCTATCGTGCTAAAGCCTCCTTTAAAAAAGAAGGTCATGACGAGGAAATAGATTCATTGTGGAATTAAGGATAAGACACAAGTTTATTAAAATCTATAGTACAGTTAACTGTACTATAGATTTTTTTGAGCTAAGGGGGGGCTGTGTAACTTTTTTGTGATATATGTAGTATATATAAGTATATGAACACAAAAGCGATGCAAAAAAATGTAATGAAACGAGTGTATTATGTCTATGTTATCGGATTTTTATCTCAAGTTATATTTTGGCAAGGCTTGTTTCTTGGTGCTTCTGCCCTTTTACTAGGGCGCTGGCTGCACGTGTCTAGTGTTATAGATAATTTTCTTTCTGTGCCAGTAGGGAGGACTCCTCGATATGTTCTAGATTCTCTTCATAACGCTATTACTCACGGTGAGATTATGACTGCTATTATTCTGATTTCTGCAGGAATAGTTACAGTTTCAGCTGGTTATCACATCGCTCAAGTTTTATCTAAAAAAACCATCATCATCTCAAGATTATCGTAAGAAAATAACAAAAAAAGGTGAGCCTGGAAGGCTCACCTTTTTTTGTTGTGTAATAAGCTTACTTATCTTTCTCTTTCTTCATGAACTTGCGGATATTTTTCAATAACTCACTTCGTAGTTTAGGGTCAGCCTTAAGACTCTTTCTTGCGGCGTCATAACCACGACCAAGTTTAATTATAGAAGACTCATCGCCCTCAGGAGGGGTGTATGAATAAGATGCTCCAGCCTTTGCGACCATCTTGAATTTTTCACCAAGTGCCAATAATTCTCCTTCACGACTAATACCTTCTCCATAAATAAGGTCGAATTCTGTAGTTCGAAACGGGGAAGCGACCTTGTTCTTGACCACTTTAACACGATGTCTTCCTCCTACTACAGCATCACCTTTTTTGATCTGAGCAATCCTCCGGATGTCTAGTCTTACAGAAGTATAAAATTTTAAAGCCTTTCCTCCGGGTGTAGTCTCAGGGTTACCAAACATAACACCGATTTGCATACGAATCTGGTTGATGAAAATAACAATAGTCTTTGATTTTGCAACAGAACCAGTTAGTTTACGTAAAGCCTGACTCATCAGTCGAGCTTGTTTTCCGACATGATGTGCACCCATTTCTCCTTCAATTTCATCTCGTGGAGTAAGGGCTGCTACTGAATCAATAACGATGATGTCCATTTTTCCAGAACGAACGAGAGAGTCAACAATCTCAAGAGCTTGCTCGCCGTTGTCTGGCTGAGAGATCAACAGCTCATCAAGTTTTACTCCAAGGTTTCCTGCATAAACAGGATCCATGGCATGTTCTGCGTCAATAAAGGCACAGATACCACCACTTTTTTGAGCTTCGGCTATTGCATGCAGAGCAAGGGTTGTCTTACCGGATGATTCAGGTCCATAAATCTCTAAGATTCTTCCTCGGGGATAACCACCAATACCTAATGCGTCATCAAGACCAATTGATCCACTTGATATAGTCTCAACATCAACTCTTCTGCTCTCGTTGAGAGTCATGATGGCGTCATTGCCAAATTTAGTTTTGATGCTACGAAGCGTCTCAAGAATCTCTTTAGACGATTTAGAGACCTCTTTTTTGTTAGTGGAGTCAGATTCTTGTTTCGCTACTAATTTATCCAGGTTCTCTTCAATAGCTTTCTTTTCTGCCTTTTCAATTTTAACAGTGCTTGTTTTTTTAGGTTTTATTACCATGGTTTTTTTGTATTAACTTTAATTTCTTTTCAGATGATGGTTTTTGGGACTTTTTGTTTTTTTGGTGCTCTAGGATTGTTTTTAGTAAAAACAAGCTGGGGTGTAGACAAATGATTTGGTTACTGTAGTTTCTCTCCCGTATCTATCTTCAGCTCGGAGGGTGGTTATAGTATAACCGTTTTCTAGTACTAGTGCCTCCTTGAAATTTCCCTTAGCGTTGGTATAAATTGGTCTATCGTTTAGCCAAAGGTGCGAAATGTTATTGGTTGATCCGGTGAGATGGATTAACCTTTCGTTTTGACGAACTTCTAGTTGTTCAGTTAATGTAATCTGCGGTCCTATTATTAGATATCGAGCCTGAAATATGACGTAAATAAAAATACAAAGTAATCCTATTGCGATACTAAAAAATTTGATAATTGTACGAAATAAAATCGGTTCATCCATAGTCGCTTATACAACACCATCTCTTATATCTTCTTCAGAATCATCCTCAATAACAACCTGTTCTTCGGTTCCGTTTAATAATATCTCTCGTGGTTTTGAACCATTTTGAGGACCAATAATTCCGTTTTCCTCTAGTTGATCCATAAGTCGGGAGGCTCGTGAATAACCGATTCGCAGCTTACGCTGCAAGTATGAAGTGGAAGCACGTTTTCCTTCTAGTATGGCAATTTTAGCGTCTTCATACATCTCATCATCAGAATCATCTTTGTTCCCAACCATGGCATTAAATACGGCGTCGTTACTCTTGTCAGTTTGACTCTCAAAATCGATAGTGTCTGATTCTGTGTCTTGATTTTTCAGATACTCAACAACTCTCTTGATTTCATCTTCTGATACGTAAGCAGATTGTAGTCGTATAGGTTTAGGGCTGTCTGATGACAAGTAAAGCATGTCACCTTGACCAAGGAGCTTTTCCGCTCCAACACCGTCGATAATGGTACGTGAATCTACCTGTGAAGCTACCATCAGAGCAATACGAGTGGGGATGTTTGCCTTGATGGTACCAGTAATAACATTAACGGAAGGACGCTGTGTCGCGAGTAAGAGGTGAATACCGACAGCTCGACTCATTTGTGCCAACCTTACGATATAAGCCTCAAGTTCCCGTGGGTAAGCTTGCATTAGGTCGTTTAATTCATCTAAGATTATGACAATAAAAGGTAGAGCATCAGGTAGTGCAATTCTCTCTTCTTCTTGTGACCCTGCTTCTTCCCAGGCTTTCTTAGCAGGTTTGTAGATATTTTCATGATAAGAAGAGATGTTTTGTACTTGTTCAACTTCTAAGATGTCATAACGCCTTTCCATCTCCGTTACTGCCCAAGAAAGAGCTTGAAGAGCCTTCTTAGCTTGTGTAATTACTGGTGTCAGAAGATGGGGGATTTTGTTATAGAGAGTAAGTTCTACTCGTTTCGGGTCGACTAGAATAAATCGCAATTGGTCAGGGGAGTTTCGGTAAAGTAAAGAGATAATAATATTATGAATCGCGACAGATTTACCAGCACCAGTTGTACCAGCAATCAGACCATGGGGCATTCTGGCAATGTTGGCAAAATGCACATGTCCTGTAACATCTTTCCCTAGAGCTACCATTAAAGGGTTGGGTGAGTCTGTGTACTCAGGAGTCGATAACATAGAAGATAAGCCTACTGTGGCACGGACTTGGTTAGGTACTTCGATTCCGACTAATGACTTGCCAGGAATAGGAGCTTCGATTCTGATTGAACTAGCTTTGAGGGCAAGTTGAAGCTCTTGTTGAAGTCCTGCAATTTTGGCGATTCTGACACCTTGAGCTGGCTTGAGTGCGTAGCGAGTAATAGTTGGACCGCTTTCGACAGCATCCATCTCTACACTAATACCAAACTCCTTAAGAGTTCGCTTGATGGTGTTGGCGTTAGCCTTAACATCGCCAATGTGAGCTTTCCCTTTTTCCTTATTAAGGAGGAAAAGTGAAGGAGGAATATATGTACCATTAAAGTTTTTTATAACTATTTCATTAACCTTAAGCTTCCCTATCTGGGCAACTTTTTTAGATATAGCTGCCAGACCTGTGGCTGGCGACCTCTCTTCTCCTTCTCCTTTTTCAGGGTCAGTATCTTCAACTACTTCTGGAAGATTAAGGGCTTCAATGTCACTGTTATCATCAACAGGTTCTTTAAGCTTCTTAGTCGGCAAACGAAGACCTGTGTTGAATAGTAGAAAAATGGAGATAAGTATTAGTCCAAAAATAAGAATTCCTGTCACTGCAGTACCAAGCATTGCCGACAATGGCCAAGCAATAGCTAGTCCAGTAAAACCACCCCAACCTTCAGTGTAGAGCTCAAGAGCAGCAAGTAAAGAAACAAACAGAAGGATCGTTCCTGTTATTTTTGCTCCGCTTACCTCATTGTCCTCTTCACGAGGGTTGAGGAATACATATATATAGACGATGCAGATTAAAGGAGACAGCCATGCTCCAGTACCGAACATGGTGCGAAGAGCAATTTCCGTAAATTCTCCTACAGGACCAGCATAATTGAGTAGAGAGAAGAGAAAGAATACTGCAAAAACTCCCATAACGACAGCCCAGATAGCTTGTCTTGCGTTTGGAGTTAATTCTTCAAAAATGGGTTTCTTTACAGATTTGGTTTTAAGTTTCTTGCGTGCCATAGATAATTAATTCAATATTTCAAATATTCAGTAAATAAGTCCCTCATATAATATCACGCAACCATATATATTGTATGCTGTCGCATATGTCCCGTCTATAAAGACACTACTTGCAAAGTATTTAAATGTCTTTATAGTAGTAAGTAACAAAACAAATTTAGAGTCTTTAATAAGATGTAAAGAACAAGACAGATTATGCAAACAGAAAAAGACAATACAATACAGATTAAAAGACTTTCGAGTGACACGGATTACTATAACAATGTCTTTAAAAAGACAGAGAAAATAGTGTCTGTTATCTTCTATATCTTGTCTGAGACAAAGACAAACATCAACATAGAGACACATATAACAACTATCAGGGACAGAGCATTAAAGACTCATGAGCTCTCATTAGAGACATTAATGTTCCAGCCACATGAAAGACACGAAGGTCTCATACACTTCCAATACGCTGTCGTCGCCTTGTTAAGTACACTACGAATCGCCAAGATGGCAAGAGTCATTCCTTCAGACATATTTATGTTGCTGTCGGATCAGATGGATGCTGTCTTGAGATACATTAATAATCATTATTTACAGGCAGATGGTATGTCGATAGAAGAATTAACAGAAGTTATCATTCCTAAAACCTCGACTTCAAAACCTTCTTCAAAGTCGTTATCGACAACAAAAGTTACTCGTCAAAGACGAGCTAACATACCAGCTGGAGATATAAGTACAGACGCATACTTAGTGTACAGTCAGCTAGCGGACAGGTCTTCTAGAATAAAGACAGTTCTTGAGGCAAAGCCACAAGCCACAATTAAAGACATTGCAGAAGTTATAACAGACGTTAGTGAAAAAACAATTCAACGTGAGCTGAATAGTCTTATAGAGGGAGGTGAAGTAATTCGTGAAGGAGAACGAAGGTGGTCTAGGTACTCCGTTACGAAGTAATGGCTTTTGTGTCTGATTGATTGTCTATTATGTATAAAGGTCAAAGATGGAAATATTTCAAAACTCGTGAATGTAAAGGACTTGATTCTTGTATTTATAGAATGGTATAAAATATATCAGACATTCTTAATAGTTAATTAGAGACATTGAATAATGATAATGTTTGCATTTATACTAATAATGTTTTATAGTTTTTTATCTCTGTAAGAATCTTGCAGAGTAGGCGTCATAAACACCAGAACCATGGAAAGATTCCATTCTTTTAAATTAAGCATTAGTGAATAGTTCACACTTTACATATATATGAATGTTTCGATAACACCATGTATCCACAACCTGTGAACTCCCTAATCATTAAAAGAGTGTTATTATCTTTTTATGCGCAGGTGCGCTTTTTTGTTAAACAAAAAAGCATACATACGTTATGAACGTACTTTGAAAATCTTATGAGCCTACAGACAAGCTTTTTGTTCTGAAGGTAAGACTAAGGATTAAATAGCAAAGACTATTTAATTACATATTAAAACTACCGCCGAACCTTATCCTTAACGCTAACCGCTCAACAGACACTCAGTCTTACCATGCAGCTAACCTCTACACTTTAGGGTGTAGAGTTAGTGATATTACGCAAACGGGTTTGATACCTTGTTTGCGAATATGAATTAATTCATATTATTAGAACTTATCAAATTAATGTCTCGAAAGAGATACGCGTACTAATTACGCTAAAATTTACAGTTAAATTATTGTTATGACAATCGCACAAAATTTTGCTTCAAAGCTCGCAGTAGCTTTGGTAGCAGTTGCTATGGTTATCTCAGCATTTGCACCTGCAGCGCAGGCACAAAGCTCAGAGAGCCTACAACAAATGATCAATGACTTACTAGCTCAAATTGCAGGACTTCAATCACAAATTGGTGGAGATGACTCAATGGTAGCAGGAGTTTGCCCTTACACATGGACACGAAGTCTAAGTGTTGGGACTAAAGGTTCAGACGTGATGAAGCTACAACAGTTCCTAAACGCAGATCCTGACACACGAGTGGCAGTATCAGGCGCTGGATCTCTTGGAGCTGAAACAGAGTTTTTTGGTCCTGCAACTGCAGCGGCTGTATCTAAGTTTCAAGTTAAGTACCGATCAGAAGTACTTTCACCTGCGAACCTAGTTAACCCAACAGGATTCTTCGGACCATCATCAATCACTGCAGCAAACAGCAAGTGTGTATCTGCTCCAGTTGTTGTTGATGAAGACGAAGATGAAGATATGGATGAAGATGAAGATATGGATGAAGATGAAGACGACAACAGTCCAGTTTCACTTTCAGGTGAAGCTTCTCTAGACACTATGGAAATCGACTCAGCTTCAGATGATGAAATTGAAGAAGGTCTCGAAGACGTTCAAGTTGCTGAAATTACTGTAGAATTCGAAGACGGCGACGCAGAAATTTCACGAATTGACGTTAAATTCGCAAAGGCTTCTGCTGACGCTGCTGACGCTTTCGAAACTATCTCTCTATGGGTAGATGGTGACAAAGTTGCTGAAGAAAACGCTGACGACGAAGATGATTACCAAAGTGACGAAATGACAATGCGATTTTCTGGTCTTGACATCGTTGTGATGGAAGACGAAGAAATTGAAATTCTAGTTGTTGTATCTACACAAAACAACCTTGATGCTGCAGAACTAGGATCATGGAATGTTTCAGTAGAAACAATGCGATTCTTCGATGCTGACGGAGTTGCGACTACTGATAACTCAGGATTGGACTTCGGTACAACTGAATCATTCACTATTCAAGTTGAAGGTGTTGACGATGAAATCATCGTTAAAACTTCATCAAACGACCCTGACGCTTCAACTCTTCAAGTAGAAGATGACAGCAAGTCAGACTGGTACACAGTACACACGTTTGATCTTGATACTGATGATTCAACAAACGACATCGAATTCGATGAAATTGTTGTAACAGTTGCTCTAAGTTCTTCAACTTACGACGCAATCGTTGACGATGCTGAAATCGTAATCGATGGTGTAACTATCGATGACGTAACAGTAGTGGGTGGAGCATCAGCAACAGCTGTTCTTACATTCGATGTTGACGGAGACGTTACTGTTGACGCTGGAGACCGAGTTGAAGTAGAATTAATGCTACGATTCAAGTCACTAGACGCTGGTAACGAAGGTATGACTGTAACAGGATCTGTTACTTCAGCTAACCGAAATGCTATTGATGCAGAAGGTGCTGACAATGTAACTGATCTATCAGGCGCATCTTCAGGTGACGCTCATACTCTACGAACAACTGGAATCGACGTATCTCCAGACTCTGTAGATGCTGATGTTGTTACTGGAGACAACAACCTTGATGACTACGGTACATTTGAGATCGTAGTTGAAGTTACTGCATTCGAACAAGATGTTTACATCTCAACTGACCCAGCTGTAGCGGTATCATACCTACTACAAGACGGTTCAGGTTCTACTTCAGTAGCAGGAACACGAAGTGTTACTCTTACATCATCAGCTGACGAAGGAGGTGCAGGAAATGCATTCTTCGAAATCACTGAAGGTGAAACAGAAACTCTTACTCTAAAAGTTACTTACACTCCAGGTGTAGCTAACACAGCTTCAAGAATGGTGCTAGAAAGTATCGTATTCGATGCTGCAGGTACTGTTACTACAGCTGATGATAAGACTCAGACTACTCTTCCAGCTTCTGACTACCGAACAGGTGTAGAAACAATGGTTAACTAGTCTCTAGTTAAGCAGAAGCGATAACGTAGACGAAAGTCTAAGTTAAGAAGAAAAGTTCATACCAACACTTAATGGGGATTAAGTAGCGGTAAACAAAAACCCCGCGGCGCAAGCCACGGGGTTTTTGTGTACCCTATTTGATCCGACCGGAGGACCTTCCTCCGTAAACCTGGCTTGAATAGGTGATACACTTATGATACACTTTTAATATATGGCAACAAAAAAACGAAGACTAAATATTACACTGTCACCAGAAATAGAGGTCCTTATTAGTGTTGTCGCCAAGCGCGACAAGGTTCCTGAAGCGACAAAAATAAGTCAGTTGTTAATAGCTTCTTTAGCTCTTGAAGAGGATAAGGTCCTGTCTCTCTTGGCAGATCAAAGGCTAAAAGAAAAAAATAAGAAATTGTCACACGATGTAGTTTGGGAATAGTGACTACTGTATGCATAAAGTTAAGTATCACACGGGTGTTGTTGGTGATTTGAAAAAAATAACCCTCGCTCAAAAAAAGATAATCAAGCAGGCAATTGAGACTAAATTAGTTTCAGACCCTCAGTTCTTCGGTAAACCACTGCAGTTTTCTTTGAAAGGGTGCCGTAGTATGCGAGTGGGAGATTATCGAGTAGTTTTTCAGCTTGAAGGGAAGGAGGTATTTATTGTATTGATTGAGCATCGTTCTAAGGTATATAAAGTCGCAAATAAACGAACGTGACATGACTCCAAAAGAAGGCTTTTTAAGAATTACTAATTTTGTCTGAGGTTTTTGGTCTGTCTGATATAATGATTGTATGAAAAATACTCACTTAGATGAAGTTGATGATAGTGCAGATTCTTCCAAATTTCTCAACAAGACTTTTTATAAATTCCTTTTTAGCTTCATTGCAGTGATTGCTGGGGTGTTGATGTTTATCCTAGTGCTCGGGTCAGCTAATGGGGTATAATAATAAATATGATACGGGTCACAGGTCAGTACTTTTGGAGTTTTGTTTTTTTGGTATTTTTCCTGATCCTTGTGATCATGGGTGCAATTATCCTAGAGACTGAAGCCAGAATTGCTTTGGAAGAGTTAGTTCTAGTTGATTATGTTCTGATCACTCTCGCTTCTTGGCGGTTGACTCAGCTTATTTCTCGCGATGATATCACTAGGTTTTTTCGAGAGCAATTTTTAGATATTAAAAAAGTTGGAAGAGGGTACAGGCTTGATGAACCAAAGGGTGGTCCTCGACGAAGCTTGTCAGGCCTGCTGGCTTCTCCCTGGAGTTTTGGTTTGTGGGCAACAGCAACAATAATATTTTTCTACCTCATTACACCGTACGCAGTCTTTCCTGTGGTTTTGCTGGCTATCTCTAGTGTTGTTAGTTCGTTACAGATTGGGACTAAATTTTTTGAAAATAAAATTGGTTAAATTAACAGTTATTTATGGATATTAAAAATGACTTAACTGAGCTTTTGGAAGGGAAGGTTTCTATAGATGATCTGTCTTAGTTAAGGAAGGGATAATATCGTTGCTTAAGATACTAGCTTTTTGTCGGTTGTGATTATGACTTGTTTACCTTTCTGTTTACACAATTCATTCAATCTGGTACATTACTAATTAACAGACTCATGACAGTTGGTTTCCTTTTGGGGAAATAATGGTGTAAACCGCCGGCCGAGGTCCAATCTATTTTTTAGTATTGGGGTCGAATCCTATGAGTATGAAAAATCCTTCGAGATTTTACATGCCATGGGTCTGCATTTAATCACGTAATTCAAATTAACGTGGCAATTACAAAAGAAAAAAAGACGACAATTCTCGCAAGACTTGAAGGAATCAAAAATTATTCTGAATCAATCGTATTTGTGAAGTTCAATGGTCTGGGTGTTGTTGATTCAACAGAAATGCGAGCGAAGCTTCGGGAAGAAGGAGTAGGGTACTTTGTAGCTAAGAAGACATTGATGAAGCGAACGTTTGATGGTGTGTTCGAAGGTGAAATGCCTGCTCTTGAAGGAGAAATCGCTCTTGCTTATAGCACTGATGCGATTGCTCCAGCACAGCAGATCAAAGAATTTACCGGTGAATATAAGGAAAACTTAGCAATCGTAGGAGGAATTTTCCAAGGTGTTTTCAAAAACGCGGAAGAAATGACTGAGATTGCTTCTATCCCATCACTACAAGTACTTCGAGGTATGTTTGTAAACGTAATCAATTCACCAATCCAAGGATTGGTACTAGGATTGAATGCTATTGCAGAAAAACGAAGCTAATAAATCATCTATTTTAATCATCATTTATGATGTTAAATAGTTTTATTATCTCAATTATTGAAATTAATTAAAATTAAAATGGCTGAAGAAACAAAAGAAGAATCAACTGCAACTCCAGAAGTAGTAGTTGAAGAGTCAAAAGACACAGGTGTTGATGAGACAGTAGAAGTACCAGCTGAATTCAAAGCTCTAATAGAGCAGGTTGAAAAAATGACTGTACTTGAGCTTCATGAGCTTGTTAAGGTTCTAGAAAAGCGATTTGGTGTATCAGCATCAGCTGTTGCTGTTGCTGGTCCTGCAGCTGGCGGAGACGCTGGTGAAGAGCAGTCAGAGTTTGCTGTTGAACTAACAGAAGCTGGTGGACAGAAAATTGCTGTTATTAAGGCAGTGAAGGCTGCTCTTGGACTTGGTCTAAAAGAGGCTAAGGAAATAGTAGATAGTGCCCCATCAATTATTAAAGAAGGAGTGAAGAAAGAAGATGCTGAAACTCTAAAAACTGATTTAGAAGCAGCTGGAGCAAAAGTGACTCTTAAATAAGTAAACTCTATTTTAAGTAACATAAAAAGACGAGAGCCGTAAGGCTCTCGTCTTTTTCTAACATCTCCCCTAAGTTAATGAAAGCTCCAACCCTAACACCTACCAAAAACTTCACACGAAGTATACCAGTTAAGAATCTTGCGTGGACGATGGTTTGTTTTGCTAACTGTCTCCGCAACATCTTCATGAGTAATAATATCAGAAAAATTATTTTTAGGAACATAAGCCCTTATAGAAAATATAGGTTTTACCATTATAGACATCAGGAGGAGTCAGGATTCATGCGGTCATGAATGGTTAGTGGATTTGCCTGAAGGTTGGCATGAAGAGAGAGAGGGTAAAATTTTTGATCAGAGTGGATCATTAAGAGTTTTTAGTTACAGTTGTACAAGAAGAGATCTTTCTGTAATAACGTGCTTCACAAGGTATCAAGTCGTTTATTTTAATTCGGAGTGTGTGGTAGACAGGACCATGTGGAAATACTTTGACCCATATGATCCAATAGGAGGTTGTGATATTTTACATTCAGAACCTCCTGCTGAGGAAGGAGGGAATAGAGAGGCATCAGAAAAATGTAAAGTCTGGCTGGACAAGGAGTATCTAGACTGGAGAAACCCATTGGCATATTGGGTTTAAATAAAAATTTGTTATTTCTAACCATAACCAAGACCAATTTCTTTTTTAGAAATTTGTCTTTTATTTATCTAAAACATTTCATTTAGAATGTCTAGCTGTTTAATAGGTTTTTGCGTGCTATAATCGCCACATAATTTATGTCAGATCCACTATCAATTCTGTTTGGAAGCACCGCTCGGGTAAAGTTGCTTCGATTTTTCTTGTTTAACCCATCTAAAGAGTTTTTATTCGATGATATTAGTCGTCGTGCTAAATTGGTGCGACGTACAGCTCGTACTGAAATCTCTGCTCTAGAGAAAGCTGGAGTGATTAAACAAAAGACTGTATATATAGAAGTTCCAGAAAAAACTAAAAAAATGAAAGCTATTGGCTATGTGTTAAATAAAGATTTTCCTGAGCTTCAAGCGCTACAAACCTTTCTATTTGAAACATCTCCTATTGACAGTAAAAATTTATTAAAGCATTTAAGGCAGGCTGGAGTATTAGATTTTGTCGGAATATCAGGAGTCTTTGTGCGAAATTTTGAACAAAGGTTAGATGTAATCTTGGCAATGAAGAAATTTTCTCAGTCTAAAGTAGAGAAAGCTATTCGTTCACTTGAGGCTGAGACAGGGGTAGAAATTAAGTTCGCTGCCATGTCATCGGAAGATTTGCTCTACAGAATCGGTATGTATGACAAATTAACTCGTGATTTTTTCGAATACCAGCATCAGATCTTGATTGATAAGATAGGAGCAAAAGATGAGGCGTCTTCTGCAACTTTTCGGAGGTAAATATAAAATCCCCTTATATACAAAGGGATTTTATATTTATGTAGAGGGTATCCACTCTACATAAAGTAAATTGGTAAAGGTCTATATGATTGTCCTGAGCAAATGCTTGACTTTTATTTTGTTTTCTATAGAATAGCCGGTACGTATTTAGGAGTGATAAATAACTGATACGCACATGAGTAAACGAGGATCAATTCGATCTAAAATTTACTACCATCTGCATATTAATTTTGAACTCATGGAGGTACGCGATGTTTGACAATCGCATATTCAGAAGACAAGTTGATAAGACTTGTCTTCGTAAAATCCTAGCAGGAATCGACGCCTGCTAGGTGATTCATCACAGTCAGTTGTAGACTGACTGTGATGAGTAGGTAGTGTGTCGGGTTAAGAATTGAGTCAGGTTTTGCAACCCCTCAGGTCTTTTCGTCCCCGACACACATCAAGCACGTTCTTTACTAGACCTGCAAGCGTTTAGTGAAGAACAAAAAGGTATCGTGAGCTTCTAACCGAAGTTCACGATACTAGCCTGCAGTATGTATCTGCAGGTGACACTCAACAAAATTGTGCAGCGGTGCACAGCGTTCTTGTGAGGAATGTGAAGTCATCTTTAAGATGGTGTATAACGTTCCCTACAGGAGCAAAGGGTGTATGGTGGATGCCTTGGCTTCAAGAAGCGATGAAGGACGTGTTATGGCTGCGATAAGTTTCGGGGAGGTGCCAAATAACCTTTGATCCGGAAATTTCCGAATGGGGAAACCCCACTGTCATCGGCAGTGACCCTTGTATGAGGGAGCGCACCTAGGGAAGTGAAACATCTCAGTACCTAGAGGAATAGAAAGCAATAAACGGAACTTTCTTTCTGATCAGATACAACTTCGGTTGTGCCATTATGATCAGGAAGAAGGTTCTTGCGATCCCCTGAGTAGCGGCGAGCGAAACGGGGACAGCCCAAACCGAACATATTTATATGTTCGGGGTTGTAGGGCGGAATTAGCATTTAGTTGCGAAGAGTTACAAATCAGATATATAGAAAAACACGCTGGGAAGCGTGACCCTAGTAGGTAATAGTCCTGTATTCGAAATGTATCTGACTCTTTTGGTTCCGTTCCTGAGTAGTGCGGGACATGAATAGCCCGTATGAATCTGCCAGAACTAACTGGTAAGGCTAAATATTCTTGGAGACCGATAGTGAACAAGTACCGTGAGGGAAAGGTGAAAAGAACCCCGGAAAGGGGAGTGAAATAGATCTGAAACCATACATCTACAAGGAGTCGGAGCCTTTCGGGGCGACGGCGTGCCTATTGAAGAATGAGCCGGCGAGTGTACCTTTATCCTTTGTCTAAGTGG
>CAZEUI010000013.1:14186-16819 GCA_964515625.1 uncultured Candidatus Saccharibacteria bacterium | reverse complement strand
AAAAAGGCTCTGGTTTTTTGCTGTCCTCGCGCAACCAAAACCAGACCCAAAAAAGGGCAGGAATAAGTCCTGACAAAAAAGCAATGGCGAAATTTGTTGATTCCATCTGTGGTTATTGTAGCAGATTTGAAAAGGGTAAGTTGTGTTGTTTTGGTGATAAAAAGAAATGCCGGCGAAACCGGCATTTCTTTTTATTTATTTATTTAACTTCCGGCCACTTTGCTACCATCAGAATATCTTGGTCTTTAAGGTTCTTTGGTAATTCTTGCCAGATTGTCTCTGTGACAAATGGCATGAATGGGTGAAGGAGCTTTAGTGATGTTACTAAGTATTCGGCTAGGAGTTTTTGTCGTGATGTTTTTATTTGGATATCTTCAGAGTTTAGAAGTGGTTTTGATTCTTCTAATAATTCACTGGCGAAATAATCCCAGACAAAATGATAAAGTTTTTCTGCTGCGAGGTCGAAGCGGTCTTTGTTCATTTGTCCTGTTAGTTCGGTTATCATTGGCTTGAGTTTTTCTTCAATATTTTTTTTGTCCTCTTCATTTAGAACTGCAGAATCTGGCAGGTCTGAAATATTATCGAGAGTGAAGCGGGTAATGTTCCAGATTTTGTTGGCAAACTTTTTATAAGCATTTACTTTGTCAGGGTCGAGATTCATGTCGCTTCCAGGGGCATTATTTACCAATAGTCCCATACGCAAAGCATCGGTACCAAACCGCTCCTGAATCGCACTAGGAGCAATTACATTACCTTTACTCTTGCTCATTTTAAGACCTTTTTTATCTCGAACCATTCCGTTAAGATAAATTTTCTTAAATGGCACTTTTCCGGTACGGTAAAGACCAAGCATGATCATTCTTGATACCCAGAAGAAGATGATGTCTTTTCCTGTTTCCATTACTGATGTTGGATAATACTCTTTGAAGTCGTCACTATCTGGATATCTTGTAGTGGCAAGAGGCCATTGTCCTGAAGAGAACCATGTGTCGAAGGTGTCTGGATCTTGTTCCATTTTTCCTTTACATTTTTCACAGGTTGTAATTGTGTCTTCGAGGTCAACTTGTCCATGACCGCATTCTGTACAAACTTTTGCAGGGATAGGAATGCCCCAGACAATTTGTCTTGAAATGTTCCAATCATCAATTTTACCCATCCAATCTCGGAAGACACGTTCGTCTCTTTCTGTGACAAACTCCACCTCTTTAGCATCAGCCGCCGCTACAGCTTTTTCTGCCAAAGGTTTCATTTTAACAAACCATTGTTCACGGACTTGTGGCTCAATTTCCTTGTTACATTTATAGCAACAAGGGACAGAGTGATCGTACTCATTGTCAATTTTAACGAGTAGACCTTTTTTATCAAGCTTTTCAACAATCTTTGCTCGAGCTTCAATAATATTTACTCCTTCTAATTCATCTGCAATCGACAGTAACTTACCTCGCCAGTCTATGATCTGTTCGTATTCCAAGCCATGTCGCTTAGCTATATCGAAGTCGACTCCGGAATGCCACGGAGTGATAGTCATCACACCAGAGCCTATCTCAGGATCGCCCGCTTCATCTTTAATCACTGTTGCTATGATTGGTCCATTAATCCATTCTAATTCGATTTTTTGACCATGTGTGTAGTCTTTATAACGTTCATCGTCTGGATGCATAATAACGTACTTGTCGCCAAATTTAGTTTCTGGTCTTGAGGTTCCAATAACAAATGGTCCGTATTGGAAGTAGTAGAATGGATCCTTTCTTTCAGTGTAGGAAACTTCAAGATTTGAAAGGGAGGTCTGATGTTTTGGACACCAGTTTACAATCCTCGCCCCGCGATAAAGTAAATTGTCTTTTTCAAGTTGAGCAAAAGTATCATAAACAGTTTTGACTACCGAGTCATCAAGAGTGAATAGTGATCGTGACCAGTCACAAGAAGCACCAAGTTCACGAATCTGATTTTCCATAAAAGACTTATTTTTCAAGGTAAAATCCATGATTTCGTCATAAAGCTCTTTTGGTTCCATTTGAAAACGAGAACGACCTTCTTTTTGCAGTTTCTTTTCATAAACAACCTGAGTTTCAAAACCAGCATGGTCAGCTCCCGGAATCCAAAGTGTTTTTTTACCCCGCATTCTTTCAAAACGAATCATTGTATCTTCAAGAGCAAAGACTAATCCATGACCAGCATGAAGCGACCCGTTAGCATTTGGAGGAGGCATTATAATAGTAAAAGGCTCGCTTCGCTCGCCCGGCAAATTATCAGGATTAAAAAACCCAGAATCTTCCCACATTTTATAAATACCTTTCTCATGGTCAGCAGGATTATAAGGTTTCAAAAACACCTCAGGAATGTTGGATTGTTGTGTATCAGACATAGTAAAAATAACGTTTTATTATATAGCGATAGTAGCATAAAATTGAAGGGTTTGAAATTGAAAGCAAGGGTGCTGGATCACTAGGCTTTCTTATGACCAGCAAGATTTAAAAAATGAATAAAATTACAACACACGCAAATTCCCCGAAGGACGGTCCTTCGGGTGTTTGTTTTGTGGTCTAATATTTTCTGTTATAATTATAAATTGAGTGTGGTATTTAGTAATGAGATGGGCAATAAGACAAATCTTATTTAAAAGTTTCGCAGTA
>CAZEUI010000013.1:608-14100 GCA_964515625.1 uncultured Candidatus Saccharibacteria bacterium | reverse complement strand
GGGGTGAGTGTGTTTGATGTTGATGCTTGGGAGGCTTTATGTCGTTTAAAAAAGCGTGATTCTTCACAATCTCCTAGTTGGCTAGTTCGCTCTTCTTTTGATATTGAAAAATACGCCATAGTTACTGAGAAAGCTCAGAAAATTATTGATGAATATTTACCGGGATCTCTGACTATTGTTTTGAAGTTGAGAGCTGGAGTTGAAACTCCTCTTTGTGTTGATAGGACTGTTGGGTTTCGGATTTCTTCTGACTCTTTTGCACAACAGACTATTGCTGATTTTATGAAAAAATATGAATCTCCTTTAACTTGTACTAGTGCGAATGTTCATGGTGAACAGACAAGACAAACTGTTCCAGAAATACTGGAACAGTTTGGTGAAGATTCGAAATTGATTACTGAAATAGTAGATGATGGTATGCGTAATGCGGAAGCATCGACTATTATCCGCTGTGTCGGTGGTAGTGTTGAGATTTTGCGTAAAGGCTCTATTTCGTCTAGCTCAGATTTTATAAATTTTCTTTAAGATAGTGACCTGTTGCCGTTCGCACGGATGACAGAGCTTCCTGCGGGTGCGATAGCACCCGCCGCCTTTGCGTGTCCTACCAGAGCGATCATAATACTATTGTCTGTAGACAGTCCCGGAGAAGGGAAATAAGTAGTAACATCTGGATGTGACTCAAGTAGTGACATTTCCATTATGTGTTTGATGTGAGTGTTGGCACTGACTCCACCGCCGACAATAAGAGTTTTTGCATCATACTCCTCAATCGCAGTAGTAGCTTTCTTTACCAGTACTTTTGTTACAGCATCTTCAAAATCCCTTGCTAGGGAAGCTGTTTCGTCACTCGTCAAAGTTTTATCTTGTACAAGATACCGTACAGCAGTTTTGAGACCAGAGAAAGAAAAGTCTAAGTCTTTAGAATGAAGCATCGGTGTCGGAAGTTTTGCATATGGCGGTAATTTACGCTTACGCGCTATTGTTGCCAGTCGAGAAATTTCTGGTCCACCAGGGTATGGAATTCCAACCATTCTCGCTACTTTATCAAAAGCTTCACCAACCGCATCGTCGCGAGTTTGACCAATTTTTTCATAATCACCCCAGTTTTTCATCAAAATCAATTCAGTATGCCCGCCGGAAATAAGTAAAGAAATCGCCGGAAAGGAAATATCAGACAGTTGGTCATCACGGTCAGCATCATAAATACTGGCTAAAATATGTCCTCCATATGATTCACTCCTAGAACAGGTGTGTTCCACAAAATCGCCAAAGCTCTAGCAAAATTTACCCCCACCCAAAGAGACGGTTCTAATCCTGGACCACTGGTAACGGCAATAATATCAACTTCTGGTGTTCCATATTTATTATGAAAAGCAATTAATTTATCTGCCAAGTCAGGCTCTCTGTCTAGTATTTCTACAATTTGCGTGATTATATTTTTGTCGGGAGGAGTGTGGTTTGGTTCAAAATCGAGATCACTTTCATCAAGAGCTTTTTGAAGCATCGGAACAATCATTGCTGCATGCTCACGCTTTGCAAGGGCAGGGAACACTCCTCCGTATTCCTTATGAACATCAATCTGTGACCATAAAGCATCTCCAAGAATACTATAAGTAGCATGTGGAAATTCACCATCCGCCTGAACCAAGCTAACAGCAGTCTCATCACAAGAGGTTTCAATAGAAAGGATTAACATAAGTGAACTATACGAGAAAGAGGAGGATTAGTCTACTTTCTCGTTTTTAAAAGAAGGTTGATCTATAGTTTTAAAAACATTTTTTCTTACCTAATAAACAACTTGTTTGTCTATCCACCTGTCTCGTTATATAGTGTTAACTATGCAAACAATTGTGACTCATAGTGGTAGTTTTGATCCTGATGATGTCTTGGCGGTGGCTGCTCTCAAGTTGTATTTGGTGGGTGTTGAAGTAAAAATAGTACGTAGTCGTGATAAAAAGGTGATTGATGATGCTGATTGGGTGATTGATGTTGGAGGTTGTTATGATTTGGCTACTCAAAGGTTTGATCATCATCAGAATGGTTTACCTTTGCGAGATAATAGTATTCCATACTCTGCTTTCGGGTTGGTCTGGAAAGAGTTTGGTGTTTCAATTTGCGATTCTGAAGAGGTTGCCGATCGGATTGAAAAACGGCTAGTTTTTCCGATAGATGCTGCTGATAATCATATTCCTGTCAGTAAGCCTAGTCATCCAGATATTGAGCCATTTGAATTTTTTGATGTAATTGACGTTTTTAAACCTGTATGGGGAAGTGACGAGGATTTTGATTCGGAATTCCATCTAGCTGTTGAGTTTGCTCAAAAGCTTTTAGAAAGAATGATTAAGCATGCTAAAGGAAAAGTTGTGATTAATGAGATGATTCAAGATAGATATGACTCATCAGAAGATAAGTCAATTTTAATATTTTCCGAACCGGTTCCACGCTATTCACTTGTTGATTACGAAGATGTAAAAATTATCGTGTCACCGGTGCCTGCCACTGATGTTCCAAACTGGATGGCGGGAGTTGTCCCAAAAAAAGGTGAGACGTTTGTAAATAAAGTTAATTTTCCTGAAAAGTGGACGGGCTTGTCTGATGATGAGTTAGTTGAAGCTTCTGGAATTGATGAGGCAGTATTTTGTCACAAGGAGAGGTACGTTTTTGTGGCAAAAACAAAAGCTGGCGCGTTAGCGGCGGCTCGAAAAGCGATTGCTTAATTAGATAAAAGTGAATGGTAAATCTTCAAAACTATCTGCCTTAATACTGGATGCGTGTTTATGTCCTCCACCACCATGTTTAATGGCGATTTCTGAAACATCAATGTCGTCTTCACTACGTAGAGAAATGCTTACTGATCCTTGGTTGTGATAATAAACAATTCCTAATGGTGCTCCGCCAGTTTCTTTGTTTAACTTTGCTAGTTTATGTCCAAGAATAGACCTATAGCGTCTAGAGACATTCAGAGCCCACACTTCATGACCTTCAAATAATACACGTTCTTTATACTGCATCAATTCGTTTACTAGCCTGTCTTCAAAGTGAGAAATATTTACTCCTGTCTTAATGAAGCTCTTTAAAAAGTTTTCATCTTCAAGTTTTTTAATTAAGCTGTCCCAGCTTTCAAAAGTCACAGCGTATTCACCAAGAGCTGCACAAAACTCTCTATTTTGTGGAAGGGCAAATTTCCAGATATCGTGATCTTCAACATATTCTAGTAAAGAAGGGACATGTGTGTCAGGATGAAAATATTTCCATGATAAAACTGCTCCAGAATGTTCCATGTCAAAAATATTGTCAGGATAAGCTGTGACGATGTCTTTGGCACTTTGATGGTGGTCGATGACGAGGATTGATTTGTTGGTAGACAATAATTCTTCGTATTTATCACGATTGAAGCTGTAGTCGAGAACGTAAATTTCTTTATCTTTTATTTCGACAGGTAAGTCAACTTGGTTACGAAGAGGTAAGTAACTAGCATTATCCCCAAACTTTTTCCAAGCAGCATAAGCCGACCCAAATCCGTCACGACACTCTGCGTGATAAATAACAACAATATCTTTTAATTTTTCCATGTGTCCGGTACAGGACTTGAACCTGTGACCTCTACAATGTCAATGTAGCGCTCTACCAGCTGAGCTAACCGGACAAAACATCTCTGCATGATAAGTATAACTTAAATGCACAGAGGTGCAATAAATTTATAAAAAGAACAGATGAAGTTAATTCATCTGTTCTGTAACTTATTTAGGTAATCCTAAATAATAAGTTTTACCCTCATATATGAGCTCCTGTACTGATATTAAATCACTTTTATTTGGTGATAGGGCTGAACTAGGTGATCCGTCTTGCGACGGCACTTCGGTCAGTTCTTCAATCCCATTAGATTTTTCAAGAATTCTTCTTGCTAATGAGGTAATATGTTTAGACATAATAAAACTTTCCATAAAATTCTCAATCAATTTAACTATAAATTATAATAACACTATTTTGCTGTTTGTAAAGCTGTGCTTACCTCTTCATAAGCGTCTTCAAGATTTTTCCAGTCAAACTCAGTTAGTCTATGTCTCTCTTCCTTAGACGTAATTTTTGACAAATTAACAGATCTTCCGAAATCAATCATTCTTGGTTCGCCGGTATTTATGTCAACCATAATATTTCTGGCGAATAGGTCGTTGTGAGTAATGCTGTGATCTTTATGCATGTTTTGGACATATTTTTCTAAATCATCAAAAAAATCGTCAAGGTTAAACGATTCAGGAGCTAATGAGGATTCATTAACAATATGTTGTAGGTTTACAGCATTCAGTTTTTCCATTATCAAAGCGTTTTTCTCACCCTCAACTTGAGAGCTTACTGTGCCAAACAATTTTGGAGAGCTGGTTTTTCCTTCGAAGGGAATGTGTGACATCCTGTCTTGAAAATAAGCTTCGTCATTAGGTGTATTACCGAGGTTAAATAAATGTCGATTTGGGCTTGTATGCCTTTCATCTAGTATTTTAATGCAAAAATTATTTCCGATTTCATAAACTGTTCCTACTCCACCTTTGTCCATATAAAATTCAGGCTTTTCGAATGAGAATAAAAAATCTAAAGATTTCTGACGAATTATCTCAAAATCCTCCCTTTTCTGTGTTTCTGGTGTGAATGAAAATGATTCCATGTTTTATATTAATTCTTAAGGTGTGTATAATATTACCATCACTTTTGTATTTAAGTAAGAAACTCATGGTATACTCGTCTTCCTATAGACATGCAAACAAACGTACAAAAAGACAAAGATGATGCAGAAGTAGTTATTCCTAATACTCCAGGAGCTTTTTTCTTGTTTGTAATCAGACCTTTTAAATGGTGGGCTATTGGGGCTGTTAGTGTTGTTGTAGTAGCATCAGTACTAAGTCAGTCATCGAGTTATTTCTTTAAATTGATTATCGATGCTATTGAGGTTGATGATTACGACTCTGCCCTTAAATACGCGCTTCTTTATCCGGTAATGATATTCATTATTCAGTTACTTTATAGAGGTGCTGGTTTTCTCGGAGGAAATCTTGTTACTAAGGTTAAGAAGAATGGGTACGACACTCTTTCTTCTTACGTAATGAAGCATAGTCATTCGTATTTTAGCGATCGTTTTGCAGGCTCAGTTTTAAGTAAAATCACTAATGTTAATAGTGCGGTAGACACTTTAATTCCAGAAATTTTATGGACCTTTACAACAACCTTCTTTTCTCTGTTGGTAACGGCAGGTTTTTTGTTTACTATAGACACAACATCCGCACTAATCTTTACCTCTCTAATTTTCGTTTTGTTTCTGGTTAATAAATATCTGGCGCCGAAGAAGACAATATACGCCAAAGATTACGCTGAGGCTCAGACTAATTTAAGAGCTAGGCTGGTGGATAATATCAGTAGTGTGCAAGCTGTTCGTCAGTACGTTCGAACTTCATATGAAGACAAAGAAATATCTAAGTTGTCTTCCAGACTGGAAAATTCCAATAGAAAAACTTGGATGTATTCTGAATGGATGCTTCTTTGGAACAGCCTTATTCTTTTTGCTTTTTCATTCACAATGTTTTGGTTTTTGATTGAAGGCTGGAAAGTTAGTGATGTGAGTACTGGTGAGTTGGTGTTGGTACTATCCCTTTATTCTCAGATTACCGGAATGTTGATTTTTATCGGTCGGGCTTTTAACAGTACTGCGCGTACTGTCGGTGAGATGGATGAGGGGTTGAAAGATCTTCTTCTTCCATATGAGATTAAAGATGATCAATACGCCGTACCATTAGATAGTAAACAAGCACAAATTTGTTGCTCTGGAGTAGACTTTAGTTTTGATGACAAGTCGGTTTTTTCTGATTTTAATTTATACATTCCTGCTGGGCAAAGACTCGGTCTGGTTGGGAAGTCTGGGGCAGGGAAGACGACTTTAGTATCGTTACTTCTAAGACAGCATGAGCTTTTGAAAGGTCTTATTTCTATCGATGGACAAAATATTTCTGAAATTACCCAAGATTCTCTACGGCACGCTATAGCAGTAGTCCCTCAAGAGCCAGCTCTCTTTCACAGGACTGTTCGAGATAATATTCTCTACGGTAATCCGCAGGCTACACATGAAGAGGTTGTGGAAGTTTCTAAAAAAGCCCAGGCCCATGACTTTATTATGGAGCTGAGTAATGGTTACGATACGATGGTTGGGGAGAGGGGGGTAAAGTTGTCTGGTGGTCAGAAACAGCGTGTTGCAATAGCTCGAGCGATGCTCAAGGACGCTCCGATACTAATTCTAGACGAAGCAACCTCTGCTCTTGATAGTGAGAGTGAAGTTGCTATTCAGAAAGCTTTAGAATCTTTGATGGAGGGGCGGACGGTAATTGCTATAGCTCACAGACTTTCAACCTTACGAAAAATGGATAGAATCATTGTTTTAGAAAAAGGGAAAATTATTGAAGAAGGTTCACACGATTTCCTGGCAACTTCTGGAGGTGTTTACGAAAGATTGTGGAATCATCAAGCTGGAGGATTCCTTCTAGAAAAGTAAGGGTTTCTTAAGAATGAAATGTAAAAAGTTGTCGAATAATGGGTGAGACTGTTTACTCGCAACATTCATGTAGATGTTTAGAATATGAAAAGCCACTATCTCAAGTGGCTTTTTGTTAAAGTGAACGAAGAGAGTCGAGTTCTTTTTTGTATAGATGTAAGCTATCGTTAATTTTACAATAATCTTTAGGGTCGGTACAGTCATCCCATTTCCATTCATCACTATCGTGTGGGTGTGCTGATAGTGTTTTTGGTACAAAACCCGCTCCATGAAAAATTGGTATTTCCATATCAGGTGTATATCCTCCTCGGTAGCAATAGTGACTCCATAAATCTATGAAGTTTTCAAATTTTCCAAAAATTAAAATATCACCAAAAACTAAAAAGTAAACACTGTCCGACACTGCAATTTTTGACCTACCGCAGTTTATTACTATGTACACAATTGACTCCTTCTGATTACTGGTTAGGTTGAACTAAGAAGTAAAAACTTCTTTATCTTGCAACACAGTAACAAAATTTTTACTTCAAATAAAGTTTGGTAAATATATAAAGGCGGAAACGGTGGGATTCGAACCCTCGAACGAGTTTCCTCGTTGCCGGTTTTCGAAACCTGTGCCTTCAACCAACTCAGCCACGTTTCCAGAGGTAAGTTCTTAGTTATTCCGGAGTCGTCAAAAGTTCATCAATCAATTCTTGAACACCAGCTTTAGATTTTGAAGAGTAAGGGAATAATTTATGTCCAACAAATTGTTCTTCAAGTTTTTTTAATTGTTTTCCATATTGTGACTTTTTAATCTTATCAATCTTATTCAAGACAATTACGATTTCTTTTCCTTCTCTCTCTAGTGCTCTTAATACGTCTATATCATCGGCAGTTGGTCCTATGACAGAGTCAACAAGTAAAACTACTTTTTGATTACATCCAGAATCAAATAAGTACCAAAAAATCAAATCACTTAATTTCTCCAAAGTCTGCGCTCCAGCTCGGGCATATCCATAACCAGGTAGGTCCATGAAATAATGAGTACCATTAATTAGAAAAACATTTATCTCTTTAGTTCTCCCAGGAGTTTTGCTAGTAATAGCAAGCTTCTTGCTTCCAGTTAAAGAATTTAAAAGACTAGACTTCCCAGCATTAGAGCGACCGATAAAAGCAATTTGAGGAGTACCGTCCTGAAGGATTTCCTTAGGACCTACAACACCAGTTATAAATTTAGCAGAAGTTATTTTCATACCCAAATCCTAACAAAAATAACAAATAATAGCGACAAAAGTTTTAAACTTTACTGAAAAAGGTTAAAAGAGAAACATGAAAGCATAGAGGAATATGAAGTTAGTAGGTAAAATTATGACACACA
Source organism: uncultured Candidatus Saccharibacteria bacterium (assembly GCA_964515625.1). Classification (GTDB taxonomy): domain Bacteria; phylum Patescibacteriota; class Minisyncoccia; order Phycocordibacterales; family UBA918; genus OLB19. Next base: position 6,208 of record CAZEUI010000013.1, on the reverse strand, counting down.
CCATTTCTCTGAAGGACCGTCCTTCGAAGTCAGGTTTGTTTAGCTAATATTGGACCCTTCACGAGTGTTCGAATCAGCTCTCTCTTTTGTGATCCCACGGAGAATCGAACTCCGATTTCCAGGTTGAAAACCTGGCGTCCTAACCATTAGACGATGGGACCAATTTATTTATTGTTTTTTGCGTCAGCCTGTAATCTCTCTTTGTATTCTGTGAACCTTGTTGGTTGGCAGTTGCGCCACATAATAACAGATTTTTCAAAAAATGCTAGTTTAAAATGGAGAATAATAGTAAAGAACACTTATTTTATTATTAGAATGATGGGGAGCTTTTTGTTTGGTTGATGTTGTTGACCTTTGTTAAGAATACGTTTTTTCTGGTAATTGTTGTTAAGGGAAATGAACAAGTTGTTATCTGTTTATACACTGACTTGTACCAGACTTATGTACAGGTTTATACAGAGTTTATACACAGTAGTGGCTTGAAATAAGGTTATTGGTTTTATGTTGACTATTTACCCCAATATGAGAACCTATATATAGGTTTATGCGGTGGTGAAAGTATCTTTATACTAGCTCTAGGCTAAGAGCAAAGCGCATAGACCGAACTCTACGTTGTATAAAATAAGAACACTCTGGAGGGGGTGTTTTTATATTGCTTGAGAAAAGGAGCATGGTGACTATTTCGAAAGTACACTTTTGGTTTTTTTTGATAAACTGAAATAAGAACCTAATCTAAAAAAATATAAAAATCGCCCTTTAAGGGCGATTTTTGTATAGATGACTAATAAAGGTCGTTATTTAGTCTTTAAAGTAACGTAAATGTCTTCTAGAGCCTTTACACCGTCTCCTGCTGAGATGTTGTTCTGGTGGTATCTGACTGTTGTGCAATCGCCAGCAGCCCAGACGTTTTCTGCTGAAGTTTTTTGTGTCCAAGGATCAATGATAATACGGTTATACTGATCTCTATCAACAATATTATCTGCAAAGTCAGTATTTGGAATCATTCCTATTTCTACGAAAATGCCTGTTACGGGAATGGTTGCAGTTTCTCCTGTTTCAATGTCAGTATAAGTTAGTCCACTGACAAATTTATCTCCTTCAACAGCTTTTGTTTCAGCGTTTAAGATCCCTGTCATGTTTTTGTGTGAGAGTACTTTCTCTACTGTTACTGGGTCAGCTTTAAAGGTTGGTCCTCTCTGTATTAGTGTGACACTTTTGGCATAGGCTAAAAGTTGAGCGGCAGTTTCAAAGCCGGCGTTACCACCACCGATAACAGCAACATCCTGTCCTGCAAATACTGGTCCGTCACAACTTGCACAGTATGTGACTCCTTTGTGTTCGAATTTGTCAGCCTTAGGTACATCTAGTCGTCGGCGTTGTGATCCTGAACTGATTAGAACTGCTTTGGCTGTATGAACGCCACCGCCACTTAATGTGACAACTTGTCCACCTTCTATTTTTTCTAATTGAGTGACTGTTTGTTCAGTGATGATTTCTACTTGCCCTTCAGCATAAGCTTCAAGGTGAGCTCGAAGGTTTTTTGCTAAATCAGAACCGCTAATTGAAGGTGTTCCTATCCAGTTTTGAATATCATCTGAAACTGTGCTTTGCCCACCCCAGTCTTTGGTGATAAAAAGAGTTTTTAATTGTTTTCGAGATGCATAAACTCCTGCTGCAATACCTGCTGGTCCGCCACCGATAATTATAAGGTCGTACATAAAAGTTAAGGAATCTAAATGTTTAAAATTTAATAGTTTGACTAGGATACCATGAAGTTGTAGATGGGTATATAAAAACCCTCACGGTGTAAGGGTTTTTATATGGTTACTTTAACTTAGACCGTCGCAGGAAGGCTGGGACAGCTCCCCAATCATCATCGTCATCTGTATCGTTAGATTGGTCGATAGGTTTTGATTCTCGTTTAGGTATTTTCGGTGCTATCGGTTTTACTGTTTGACTCATCTCATCTTTCTTTGATAGTGAATTGAAGATTCTCCCTCTTGAAGAAGGTTCTGGTTTTTTCTCTGGTTCTGGTTCTTTTCGCTCTGCTGCTATTGGCGCTTTTCTTTCTATGTTGTAATTAGGATTGTCTCCTGAATCATCAGGGAACCCTGTGGCTATTACAGTTACTTTAAGTTCATTCTTTTTAAGTTTTTCATCACGGATAGCTCCGAAAATAACACGAGCTTGTGGGTCTATAGATTCTGTGATTACTCGAGCAGCATCTTGAATTTCTAACATACCAAGATCTTCCCCCCCAGCAATGGCAAATAGAACACCCTTGGCTCCAGTAATAGAAACTTCTAATAGGGGAGAGTTGATGGCCATTTGAGCAGCTTCTTCAGCTCGTTTTTCGCCAGAAGAAATACCTACGCCCATAAGAGCTGATCCGGCATTTTCCATAACGCTACGAATATCAGCAAAGTCGACGTTAATAATACCAGGCATAGTTATAAGGTCCGAAATTCCTTCAACAGCTTGTTTTAGAATGTTATCACATTGTTCAAAAGCACTGTTGACTGTAGTTTCTTTATCTACGATTGCTAGTAGGCGATCGTTAGGGACTATAATCAAAGCGTCGACCTCTTGCTTTAGTTCCTCAATACCTTGAAGAGCTAATCGCATTCGTTCCTGTCCCTCAAACAAGAAAGGTTTAGTGACTACTCCAACTGTAAGTGCTCCACTGTCTCGAGCAATTTTTGCAACAACAGGTGCACATCCTGTACCTGTTCCACCACCCATCCCTCCGGTGATAAATACCATGTCTGAGCCCTTGATTGAATTGTTGATTTCTTCACGTGTTTCTTCCGCAGCTCTCCGTCCGACATCAGGATTTCCTCCGGCACCAAGTCCTCGTGTTAAATTTTTCCCGATATGAATCTTCTTTTTTGCTAATGAGTGGTGAAGATCTTGAGCATCACTATTTATTGCGATGAACTCCACGCCTTTTACCTTGGAAGAGACCATATGATTTACAGCATTTTTTCCTGATCCACCAACACCGACTACTCGGATTCGTGCGAAGGATTCTACATCTGATTTAATTTGTTCCATACAGAATTTATGTCTTTTTTTGTTTCGTACCCACCCCTGAGTACGTATATTATTAAATGTTCCTGTATCATACACGTAACATAAAAATCTGTCACCATATTGACGTAAGTGAGAATGATGTGATTGACAAAGCTGTAAAAACTAGGGTAAAAAGTGGCTGAACCAAGAAAGAATATTGCGATGAGTCTCTTTGACAATGCCTATTGTAGAGCTCTCTTCTTTGTCGCTTACTCCCCACATGCAGAGTCCGTAGGCTACTGCCCAAGAAGCATCACGTATTTTTATATTCTTGCTTATCTCTAATGTAGCTATTCTAGCGGGTAATTCAAGGGTTGTTTTAGCAACTTCTACAACGCCGTTAACATTTGCTCCTCCACCGGTGAGGATTGCTCCGGCTGGCAAAAGACCGTCTCTCTTGATTTTTTTGAGATGTGTGTCAATGAGTTGGAAGACAGTCTTGAGTCTATTTTGAATTACTTCATCAAGTTTCTTTTTTGAAAAAGTTGCGCTAGTCATTCCGCCACGTTTAATTTTTTCTGCATCCTCTATTGGTATTCGTAAATTTAAAGCAATGTCGTTTGTAACGTCGTTTGAACCTGTCGGAAATATCTTCAAAGAAATAGGTATTGAGTCTTCAAAAATTACTATTGATGTGGTCTCTGCGCCAATATTGGTGAGTAGACAACCTGCTCGTTTTTGGGTTTTAGAAAGTATTACAAAACTAGCAGCAAGCGGTGAAGCTATGACATCTTCAACATAAATGCCGACACCTTCGATCGTGTTGATTAAGTCAATAACATGCTGTTCATAAGTTGTAATGAATAGGCTATCGACATCGAGTTTTGTCCCTTTGTTTCCTTGTGGTCGTCCAAGAATTTCAGTTCCATCAATTGAGTATCTAAGAGGAATACTGTGTAAGATGCGCCGATTTGGTATATGGTCAATAATTCTGTCTTCGCTATCTTGCATGACCTTTTCTAGATCTGAAGTAGTTACTTCAGAATCAGCACGCGCAGGAATAATCTCTCCTCTAGAATATATTTCTTCAAGTCCAATGCTACCTATTGCTACATGAGCACGCTTGATAGTCAGCCCTGCGCTTTTTTCGGCCTGTGCGACGGCACTTTGGATGCTTCTTGTCACTTCAGCTTCGTTCATTATGTAACCGCTTTTTAGACCACGGCTTTCTGATATTCCAGTTCCAATAATCTCGGGTTTGTGTTGAAAAGTATTATTTTTTGGTACGCGGGCAACTGCCACTTTTACATGGTAACTTCCGACATCAATTCCTGTAATAATAGTATCAGCCATATCTAAACAATCTTAAAAGCCTTAAGGTATTTTTTTTCTTGCTCGTCCATTGTATCACTATGGTCTAGTCCTTTTAAGTGGAGCAGTCCGTGTATAAAAAGAAAGGCAATGTAACCGTGAGGACTAAGGTTGAATTTTTCAGATTCTTTGGTGGCTATTTGAGGGCAAATAAAGATTTCTCCCGTATCTTCAGTAAGGGGAAAGGAAAGGATATTCGGAGTGTAATTCTTTTGTCGGTACTGAATATTCAGTGAGGTTGCTCTAGTTTTACCAATGAAGGTTAGAGATAGATTGTATCGGGCACCAAGAATTTTACGCTTGATTTCAGCGTAAGGATATTTCTTTGGATATTTCTTAACGGTGCTTGTGATATTTAAAGTATCCATAATTAGTAGCTATTATACATGATAGGCGTATTAAAACAGCTGGTAGTATGTACCAGCTGTTTCAAAGAGTGTTTACTGTTAGCGACGTCGTCCTCGTGTTTCTTGAATCTTACCCAACTTAAGAAGTCTTTCGTATAAAGTACTTTTGATTAGTTTTTTAAGTTTAGTAGTTCTTCGAGTGTTACTGCTTTTTGCTCTAGCGTAGTAACGTGAGCCTCTTACTTTTCTTACGATACCTGCACCTTGTACACGCTTAGTGAAACGACGGATAACGTTCGCACTACTTTCGTTGTTATTTTTCTGTACTTCTACATTTATTGCCATATATGAGTGAGAGCATATCATCTTGATACAGATGATGCAAGCTTGTGATTAGGTAGTTATTAATACTTTTCGCTTCAGTCGACGAGTTAGAGTTTCTTGATCAATGTATTCTTGGTTACGTGCTTCCATATCTCTAAAGATAAAAGTATTCTCGACAAATTCTTTCTGACCAATAATAATCGTGTACTTAACTTTTTTGTCTTCAGCATCACGAAGTTGGCTGGATAGTGAATTACTTGCTAGGTCATGGTAGACAGTAATGCCTATTTTTCGGAGATTATCAATGAGTAGTAGACTTCTGACTTTTGGTCCAAACCCTAATTGAATTAAGTAAACAGATGGTTTTGTCTTCTTTGGCCTTGGATTCCTTGCGGGTGCCTTACTGTTCTTAAAGGTCACGACTGCTCCAACAGCAGAGGTTCTCGTTCGTGTTGTTCTGTAAACAAACTCGTCAAATCGTCCACCACTTACTGTGATTGGCATCTCTTTTTGGTCGTTGCCTTGAATGTCTAGAGAGAAAATAGC